>NZ_JAALDV010000017.1:0-17230 GCF_014145045.1 Dietzia sp. DQ12-76 | reverse complement strand
GCCTGCGTCGCGCCAGCCACCGCCACCGCCGCCTCGGTCGTGGCGGCCTCGGTCGACTCAGCGACCGCGGTCTCCACACGCTCCAGACGAGTGCCCGGCACCCGCCCGTCGCCGTCGAGCAGCGGGGTCGGCCCGAACCCGGGCAACTCCCACCCGCCGACCTCAGCGAAGTCGCGGATCGACTGCTTCCACTGCCCACCGATCAGTCCGTCCAGACCCACCAGTCCGAGCGCGCCGTCCAGGAGCTCCGCCCCGACCTGCTGGCCGTAGTGCTGCGCGAACTCCTCGGGGGTGCCCATGCGGCCCTGCTCCTCGGACGCGGCCGCCCATTTCGCCAGACCCACCTGGCCACGGTTCACCGCGCGAGCTGCCTCGGCGAGCTGCGAGCTCTCGGCGAACCACTCGTTCTGCAGGTACTCACCCGTCGCGGCGATGTGCTCCAGATGCGCGGCGGTCTCACTCCAGGCCCGCGGCCCGGCGTGCAGCACCTTGTGCAGGTCCGGCCCGATCGGCTCCCGACCGAACACGTCGTACACCGCCTGCGCCGCGAGATCTTCGCGATCGTCGTCGTCCCGGTTGATGACCAGCACCAGACGGCGCAGCTCCTCCACCAGGTCGACATTCAGACCCAGCTGACGCTCCAGGAGCGACCACTGCTCGGCAGTGAACACCGGCTCGGGCGCCTTCGTGTGATTGAAGAACGCACCGAAGCCGCCCGGAGTCGGCGGCAGCCACCCGCCCTGGTCGTACCCGAGCTTGGTGGGCCAACGATTCCCAGGACCACCCCAGTCCATCGTCACCGCACCAACACCCGCGGTGAGGTTGGTCAGCGGGTGCAGGTGGTCGTCCGGGAGGCCCTTGAACGCGTCCGGGTACGCGGCCCGGATGCGCCGGTACGTCGGCTCGATTACCTGAAGCAGACCACCCGAAGGGTGGCCGGCGAGCCAGTTCGAGTCCCACTTGTTGATGACGTTCGGGACGCCACCGGACTCGATCTGGATCTGCTGCATCATCGCGTCGATGTACTGCTCAGGGCTGAAACCCATCCGAGCGAGTGCCTGCATCGCTAGCGGGCGCCACCGCATCACATCTGCGCCACCCGGGTCACCGCCGAACTCCTCGAACGCCTTGACCAGCGTGTCGAGCATCGGCTTGACCATCGAATCGTGGACTTTGCCCGGAACCGTGTCGACCATGCCTCCGGCACCGGAGAACCCGTGCGCAAGATCCTTGACCCGCTTGAGGTCATCGCCGATCATCGACTCCACGATCTGGCGAGGATCAACGGACACCACGCCGCCGGACAGGTCGAGAGCAACCCCTGCTGCCTGCAGCGGGGCAGGCAGCGCCCAGTGGACGTGGTTCCTGTGCTGCGCGTTCGTGCCCGCGCTGTAGTTGTGCGGCCTGCCGTGCCAGAGGTTCTGGAACCCGGCGAGCGGCCAGTGAATCAGCTCCAGAGTTTGGCCCGCGAAGTTCCGGTAGATGACGTTGGCCAGTGCCTTCATCTCCGGAGTGCCCGCGTCGCCGCCGTTGGAGAAGTCGGCCGCCATTCCCTTGGAGTGGTAGCCGTTGTCGGTGAAGCGCAGACCCGAGAAGGCCCTGCCGTTCTGCAGGAGCGACGGCCAGTGCTTGCCGACGAACGCCTCCATCGAGCCGACGATGCCGCCCGAGTTGAAGCCACCGAGGTGCCGGTGCTCAAGCATCCGGTTTACGCCGTTGGCGCCCTCGGTCCGGGCCACATGGTTCATCCGCTCGACACCGGCGGGCCCGATCGCCCGCGTCCACTCCGGGCGCATGATCGACTCGCCACCCGACAACCCGATCGACATTCCCGTCCGGGGGTCGACGAAGGTGAACGGGTCCCGGCCCGGGGTGTACCCGGGCAGGACTCCACCCGCCCAGAAGTTGATCGGGTGGGGCGTCATCTTCTTCAGCCCGACCATGTCGGACACGCCGTTCCACATCGACACGAGGCCGTCGTTGAAGACGGGGCCGATTGTGAACCGCACCGGCGCAGCCACGCCCTCGCGGACCCGGTTGAACTCGGTGTTGATCGCCGTGGTGCCGGTGGCGAACGCGCCGGCGGTGTTCGACAGGGCACCTCGCATGTTGGCCAGTGCCGGGTCGACGGTGCCCGTCTGCACGGCCCAGATCCCCGCGCCAGCAGTCTGCATCGACGGCAGGGCGGTGCCGAGCATCGCCACCTGGGTCGCGGCCCCCGTCTGGGTGACGGCCGCCTGCAGCCCGGCGTGAACCGGATCGAACAGCCGCGCCTTGGCATCAGCGATGCCCGCCCCGGCCTGGTTCATCACCGGGACGACGACGCCGTTCATCTGATCCTGGGCGACCTGACCGTAGTCCAGCAGCGACTGCTGCATCCCGGCCACCGCCGGGTCGAACAGAGCAGCCTTTGCCCCGTTGACCCCTTCGCCGACCGCGGTGAACGCCGACCCGATCTGCGCCGAAACATCCAGAGCGGTGCGGGCGGCATCCTCACCGAGGAACTCACCCGTCGCGGCGTACCCGTCGTCGCCGCCAGCGAACGCCGTACCGACCTCGGTCACGGCGGCCCCAGCGGTGCGAGTCACCCCGCCGACGTCGGCGGCGGTGTTCGCCGCGACCCGAGCCAGATCCTCGCCCGCCAGGCTGGCCAGCGCGCCATACCCGTCGTCCCCGCCGTTGAAGGCGATCTGCACCTCACCGGCGGCGGTCGCTGCGGTCTCGGCGAGACCACGCGCCGCGTCGGCGACCTGACCGGCCATGCCCCGCACCCCGTGCACCAGGCCAGCACCGATGTCGGCGCCGAACGAGGCGAACACCTTCGACGGGCTGGCGATCCCCAGTGCCTTCTTGAACGGGTCCTTGACCCAGGCCGGTAGACGGTCGAGGAAGAACTCGCCCAGACGGCTCAGCAGTGATCCGGCGCCGTCGAGTAGGCCCTGCACGATGTTCCGGCCAGTCTCGTACAGCCAGCGGCCGGCCCCGGTCAGAACGCCGATCACCCGGTCGCGCAGACCCGAGACCACGCCCACGACCTCGTCGAACTTCATGCGCACCAGGTCGACCACCGGGCGCACGTAGTCGTCATACAGGCCACGCACCGCGGCACCGACGCGCGCCAAGCCGGCCACGAACCGGTCGCGCAGGGCGCCGAGCTGATCACCCAGCCACGCCAGCCGGTCACCGACCCATCCGAGGACAGGAACGATGACGGTGTCGTACACCGTGCGGACCCCGGCCCAGAGCAGACCCCAGCCCGCGGCAACGACGCCGAAGACGATCCCGACACCGGTCGACCAGAGATCGAACGCCCCCACCACGGCGTCGATCAGGGGCTGGCCGAACTCCGCCCAAGCCAGCTGAACGCCGGTCCACAGGACCTCCCACGCCGCTCGCATGAGGCGGAAGTGGAGCTGCACACCCTCCCACCACAGGCCGAAAGCTGTGACGATCAGATCGACGACGGGCTGACCGTAGGCCTGCCACCCCTCTTGCAGACCGGACCAGATCCCGAGGACCGTCTCACGGATGGTGAACAGGAAATTGACGAGCCCCGAGTCCTCCTCGATGCCGAACGGGGCACCCTTGAAGTCGCCGCGGAACAGGATGTCGCCGACCATCCGCCCGAACTCGATGATGTCGACGAAGAAGTCCTTCACGCGCCCCAGAGCGGCGGTGAACTTCTCCCAGATCTCCCTGCCGTTCTCGGTCTTGGTGAAGAAGGCCCACAGGGCGGTGCCGAGGACCGCCACCGCGGTCACGATCAGCATGATCGGGTTGGCCCGCATCACCGTGTTCAGCACGCGCTGAGCAGTGGCCTGGGCGGTGGTAGCGATCGTCTGCAGCTTCGTCGCGACAGTCAGGTTCTTGATGAACGCGAGCAGCCCGCCGGCGGCGGCGATCTTCTGCTGCAGCACGAGCAGCTTGTACGCGGCGGTGGCAGCCAGAACCGCCGCCGTGAGGGGCACCAGCCACGTCTGGTTGTCGCGAATGAACCCGACCAGTGTGGCGGCGACCGACGCCGTGGTGGCCAGCGCGTCGAACAGATGGTTCAGCGCGGTGGTGATCGCCGGGCCGACCCGCTCCGCGAAGCTGGCCATCACTGGCGCCAGGCGGTCCGAGAACTCGGAGATGACCGGCTCCAGGCGCTCACCCAGTCCATCGACCGCGTCGGAGATCGCGGCGAAGACGGTCGGGGCGTTGTCGAAGATCGGGCCGAGGAGCTTCGCGCCGAAGCGACCGAGCGAGGCGCCCATGTTGTCGAGAGACCCCTTGAAGGTGTCGCCCATCTTCAGGGCCGACCCGCCGACGACGCCCTCCATGACCTGGGCGAAGTCGTCGAACCCGACCTTGCCCTCGGAGATCATCTTGCGCATCTCGTCGCCGGTCACGCCGTACTGCTCCGACAGTGCGGGCAGGATCCCCAGACCGCGGTCCAGGAGCTGGTTCATCTCCTCGGTGGACATCCGGCCACCGGCGGCGACCTTGGCCCAGATGCTGCCCATGTCGGTAAGGTCCGACCCGGTGATCGCCGCGGTGTCACCGACCAGTGACAGGATGCGGGTCAGCTCCCGGCCGGGTTCGATACCGGAGGCGACGAGGGTGCCGGCCAGCCCAGCGGCGTCTCCGAACCCGAACGCGGTGCCCTTGACGGACTCCATCGCCGAATCCATGATCGTCTCGACCGATGCGGCCGAGTGGCCCAGACCGGTCAGCGCTGCCTGCGCCTGGTCGATCGCAGCTAGGCGGTCGAACCCCTTGGTCAGGGCAGTGCCGAACCCTGCGGTCAGACTGGACCCGATTTTCGCGCCCACGCCCAGCAGCGCGCCGGTCCCGATCTTGCCCAGACCCTCGCGGATCTTCGCGCCCATCCCGCCGGACTTCTCGCCGGTGCGCAGCATCTCGTCGCCGGTGCGACCGAGCTCGTCCTGGAACCGGGACAGCTCGGCGCGGGCGTCCGCGAACTCACCGGTGGTGTCGGACTGAGCCTTGTCCAGGCGCCGGGTCGAGGAGATGACGTTCTCGGACGCCTGGGTGGCCTTGTCCTTGGCCGCCGCCAGGTCCTGCTCGGCCGCCGCGATCCGGCCTGTAGTGGCCGCAGACTTCTCCCGGGCCCGCTCGAGGGCGTTCTCCCGGTCCAGGACACTGGCACCAGTGCGGGACCGGGCCTCGGCCAGACGGGACTCGGCGTCCGCGATCTTGTTGACATCCCCCGCGGAGCGGGCCTCGGCCAGCGCACGCTCAGCGGTCGCGACCTCGCGGGAGCCCTTCTCGCGGGCGGCCGTGAGCTTGAGCTCGGCCGACTCGATCTCCCGCGCATCTCGCTTCGCGGCAGACCTCTGGTCAGCGAGTTTCTTCTCAGCGGCCAGTACCGACTCAGCGGCAGCCTGCTCGGCCTTGCGTGCCTTGGTCACCGCGGCGGCGGCCTGGCGTGTGCCGTCGACCATCGACTTGCCCATGTCGTCCGCAGCCTTGCGGCCGGCGGCCATCGCCGGGCCGTTGAGCTCGCGGGCCAGGGTCTGGCCGAGCCCCTTCATGGACACGGTCATCGGGAGGACGGCATAGCCGATAGCAGACACACGCGCCTCCTTGAATCGATGCCGGGTGGCACCGCGGGCCGGGGGAGCTAGGAGCTCCTGTTCCCGGCCACGCGGGCCATGTACCTGCGGTTCTGCTCGGCCGTGGCCGCTCGGCGACTGCGGATCAGCTGCGCTTTGCGCTCCTGGTCGCGCCGGTTCTTTAGGTCGTCCAGGTACGGGTGTTGTTTGCCCGTCAGGGCCGACCACACCGCGTACGTGGCCGCCTGCTCGCCGCTGATGGGGTGCCGCTCGGCGAGCGCACTCGCGAACGCCGACTCCTGCGGAAGGTGGTCCACCAGGAGCAGCAGGCGGCGCAGGGACAGGCGAGTACGGCCGCGGGAGTCACGCCGGTACCGGTCGAGGTAATCCACGCTCGGATAGAAGCGGGCGAAGTCGGCCTCGACGGCGTCCTCGTGCTCGCGGATCCGCCCGAGGAGCCCTAGCCGTTTCCCAGCCCGACGGCCCCCTTCCACGCATCGATGACCTCGCGGAAGTCACGGGCGGTCCAGCGGAGCTGCTTGAGAGTGGCCCAGTTCTCCACGCCGATGAGGGCCTTGAACGCCGCCGTCGGCTTCTCCTCCTCCATGTAGACGATCGCGTCGGGGTCGGCGTCGTTGAACGTGGCCGGCAGCTCGAGCTCGATCTCGGTGCCGTTGATCTCGATCTCGATGGTGATCGTCGCGCGGCCGTCGTCGGAGGTGTCCTCGACGGCGTCGTCGCTGGCCTTGGCGTCGACCTCGGCGGGCGTGGGCGCGGGGGTCTTCACGGTCGCCTTCGGGGCGGCGGGCTTGGTGCTCTTCTTCGCCGGCGTCTTGCGCGCGGCGGTCTTCTTGGCGGTGGTGGTGGTCATGGTGATCCCTCCTGAAATGGCCGATGCCCCGCGGGTTCGCGGGGCATCTTGGTGGTGATCCCTGAGTGATTGCCCCGAAGGGCGAACCCCGGCCGGTGGGGGATCACCAATCCGGCCGGTCGGGGTTCGTCTGTGGGTGAGCGCTTACTCGCCCCCGCCGGCACCGGCGGCTTCGATGCGGATGACCTCGAGGGGCTCGAGTGCGTCATCGCTGGCCGACTTGTGGAACCGGTCGTAGAGGGCGTTGTCCTCGTCCGGGCGGACCTCGACGGTGAACTCGCGGGTCTGGTGCCCGCCGTCGGCGTTGTTGAGGTTGCTCGGGTAGCAGGAGGCCATTGCGCGGGTGACGTCGATGGTGATCGCGCCGTCGGCGTCGACGAGCTTGCGGGCGAAGACGCCCTCGGCGTCACGGGGCACCCGCAGGACGCCGGTGCCGTCGACGACGTAAGGCGAGTTCGGCCACATCAGCTTGTGGATCGTCTCGTTGTCCTCCGCGGCGGTGAACGCCCAGGTGTCCTTCTTGAACCGCTGGCGGCTCTTGAGGAGCCGGCCGCCGAAGCCCTCGGCCTCCTGGCGCTCGGTGTCGCGCTCCTGACCGAGGTCGGCGCCGGCGTTGAGGAACCCGGTCGAGGCCCATGCGTCGCCGAACGTGCCGTCGGCGTTGACCTTGGCGTTCGCGTCGGGGGAGTAGAAGATCTCCGCGTCGTCCCAAAAGCGGACGTTGTCGGCGTTGCGGCGGTAGGGGGTGGGTGCAGACATGGCGTCTCCTTAGTTGCGTGAGGCGTTCACGTTGATCGTGAACGCCGCGAGGAAGCACTCGAGCTTGTCGTCCCGAGTGATGATGAGCCCGGAACCGGGCCGGATGAGTAGCCCGCGAATGGCGCCGGGCTGGATGAGCGCCGCGTCGAGCTGAGACGCGGCGCGACGGGCGATCGGTCGATAGGCCGCGTACACGGCCACGCGCACGGCCTCACGGGTGGCCACGCGGTCGGAGAACGGCGTCGCATCCGAGGTGACGGTGACCGCCACCCCGTCAGCAGGCGACCACCCGTCCGGCAGATCAGAGCGCACTGTCGCGCCCTCCACCCGGTTGATGAGGAAGTCGAGGACACGCTCGGCGCCGTCGACCTGGATCCCGTCACCCATGCCGCCCCCTCTCATCTGACGAAGTAGCGGTTGATGTCCAGGCCCTCCATTGCGGCGGCCTTAGTGACGACGCCGTACTTGGCCTGCGCGGTGAGCCCGCGAGCCTCGGTGATGGCGACCATCACCACGGGTCGGCCGTTGCGGTCCATCCGCATCTCGTATCCGGCCTGATATCCGGCGGCGCGCAACCTGCCGCACACCGCCTCGGCCTTCGCCTTCAGCAGCGGGGGCCCGGCCCGCTGCATCAACGCCAGGACACCGGGTCGATTGAGCCGGATCCGCGGCCGCTTGGCCATTAGCCCTCACCGCGCTTGGCGATGAACTCCACCAGCGGCCGATGAGACCGCAGCGCGGGGCGGCGGTTGATCGACCAGTCGAACGACTCGGCCGTGACCTCGAACTCGCGTCCCCGGATCACCACGCGATCCTTCGACGAAATAACCGTCCCGGCCGGGGCGAGCACCCGGAACTCAAGCACCTGGCCCGACCTGTCCCGGCCGGTGTCCTGCGCCAGCACCGTCGGCTGCACCACGCAGCCGCGAACTTCCCGGGGCGGTTGCGGCGGGATCGGGTAGCCCTTCGCATCGGTCCGCGCGGTGCCGCCGAGAACTGTCACGGTCTCGTGGCCCTGGCCGAGCATCACACCCACCTGCCGACCCTGGACTTCGGGAACCGGCCCCGAGGCAGGCCCACCGGGGCGAGCCCCAGCCGAGCTCGCTGGTCGTCGGTGAGGACGACCTGGCCCCACCGCGAGGACCGGGTGTCGGCGAACCGCACCGAGTCCGACTGGGCACCGGTCGACGAGGTCACGCTCGCCTGACCGGCGTTGCCACCGACCAGCACGACCGCGGCGACCATCTCCCGCATGACCCGGCGAGCAGTGCCCGCGAACCCGGGCCGACGGGCGAGGTCCAAGGCCAGATCACGGCCGGCGACGGCGAGCGCGTCCGCGATCTCTCCCTCGGCGTCCGCGATGAGAAGCTCGAGCAGGTCGAGCTCGTCCTCGTCGAGAGGCCGGGGAATGCGGAGGGCGACCTCCTCGGCAGTCACGCCGATCTGTAGCTCGCTCACCGCACCCTCCCTCCTACTGGCTGGACTTACGCCGACCGCCGCGGGGGGCCGGCTTGGTGGCCGTCGTCTCGGCGGCCGGGGCAGCGCTCGCGTCCGCAGTGGCGGACTCGGCGGTCGTGGTGGTGCTCCCCGGTCCGACGAGCTCAGCGGCGCCGAGATCGATCAGCCACTCCGCGACATCGTCGGCGACCTCGACCTCCTCGCCGCGCGACCGCCGGACCCGACCCCTGGGGGTGGGCTGCACCCACGACTCGGCCGTGATGACGACCTGCATCAGCCGCGCACTCCCGTCAGGATCCGCGCGGCCTTCGGCGCGTCCGTCGCGGTGATCCGGGTGCGGAACGCGTCAGCCCGGTACGACATGTTCGAGCCGCCGTGCTGCTCGCTGCCACCCTCGGGGTAGAGCGGGGTCATCTCGAGCGGGATCGGGTCAGTGCGGAACCCGACCACTCCCGACTCGGCGATGATGACCTGTCCCGGGTCGGCGAACCGGGACGTCAGCACTCGAAGGCCCGCGATCGTGGTCGGCAGGGTGCCCCGGTAGACCGGGTTCTGGTCCGCAAGGTTGCCGATGAACAACTTCTGGTACTCGGCGTTGCGGGTGAGCATCGTGACGGTCCGCGGATGCGCGATCATGATGTCCGGCACGTACCCCAGGTTCGCGTCCGGGTCGTCCTCCAGGTGCGCGTCCTCGATCGCCTCGATCGCGTCGAAGACGTCATCGATCGGCGAGGACCCCGTCGTCGGCCACGGCGACGACACCGGCACCTCGTCCACCCCAGCTGCGGCGAACGTGCGCAGCGAGGCCCGCACATCAGACCGGACCATTGTGTTCTGCAGAGCGGTGATCTGCCGGTTCACCTGGCCGATCTTGTTGAACTTCTTCATTTCGTAGGAGATGCGGACACCGAGGGCGGTCTTGTTGCCGGTGACGAACTTCAGGTCACCACGGCCGATGTCCGCGACCGGGATTTCTCCGAACTCGGCAACGTCCTCGGCGTCCTCCGAGAGGAACGCCTGTGCGGCCTCGCGGTAGGCGACGACCAGCTCGGACTCGCCCTCGTTGCGGAAGATCGCCTCGGAGATCATCGCGCCGTCGAGGTTCTTGATGACCTTCTCGGCAATCCACGTGGGGGCGCCGATCAGGTCGTCGACGGTGAACTTCTCGCCGTCATGGACAGAGGAAATGGTGCCCATAGTGGGCCTCCTTCTAGAGGTGAGAGGCCCTGTTAGGCCGGGATGGTGAGACGGACGCGGACGCGACCGGCCTTGCTGGCGGCGACGGTGACGCCGACCTTGGTCTCGCCCTCGGTGGACGCCTTGCCATCAGCGGCGGCGAACACGTCGTCACCGAGCGCGAACTCGTCGTCGGTGACGATCGGCAGGGTCGCCGGCGCGGTGTGGACGGCGAGGACGTCCGGCGAACCGAGGGTCAGGTCACCGCTCGTGCGGTCACCCTTCGGCGCGCCCTTCTCGGAGACCGCACCGAAGGCGGCCTGCCCGTCGGAGTGGCTGATTCCATCGGCGCCGAGTACGACGATGCGGTTCTTTTCGACCGGCTCGGCCACCGGAAGCGAGATCGGGCCCTGGCGGAACGTGGGGTTGGACATGGTTCTCTCCTTGGTGGGTTAGAGCTTGACGGCGTCGGCGAAGCTGATGGACTTGGCGCGGGCGTCAAGGTCGCTGTTCTGTCCGCTCTGCCCGGCCTGGCCGGGCGTCTTGGTGTGCCCCTGTTCGGCGCGGTTGATGCGACCTGAGGCCAGGGCCGCGATCCGGTCCGCGGTGTCCGTGGGGGCCTCGAGGTAGTTGGCCACCCAGTCGTCTCGGCGGGCGGCGAGAATCTTCCCCGCGTCCACCGCGGCGTCGACGGCGGCCTCGGCGGCAGCCCTGTCGACGGCGTCCTGTGCGCGGTCTCCGGACTCGGCTCGGGCCAGCAGGTCGGCGTAGACCTCCGCGTCGAGGGTGACCGTGTCCGCGCCCGCCGCGGCCGACGAAGACTCGGGTGCGCCCTCGCCCTCGCCGGAATCACCGCCGTCCAGGTTCTCCCCGTCGGTCGATCGGTTGCCGCCATCGTTGGCTCCGGCCTCCTCGTCGTCTCCGGCGGGGTCCGGGTCGCCGGCCTGCTCGGCCAGCGCCTCGTCGAGCGCCGCGAGCGCCTCCTCTTCGGTGACGTCCTCAGCAATCCCGAGCCGCTCACGCAGCCCAGCCATGAGAGCACCCATCGTGTCCTCCTCCTGTCGCGCCGCGGCGACGGTTGGTGCAGGCGCCTCTCGACGACCCGCGTAGTTGAAACTGGCCAGGTTGAACCGGTTGACCGACGCTGACTCCGATCGGTCGGGCTTGCCCGCCGACACCGCATCGATCAGCCCGGCCTCCAGCGCCTCAGCAGGGGTGAACCACTGCTCCGACCGCATCGCCTCCCGCCACATGTCGACCGGGGTGCCCGCCTTCTCGGCGTAGATCGCGGCAACCATCGCCGACTCGGAGTCGATCCGGTCGGCCAGGGCCCGCAGCTCGTCGGCGTTGCCCATCCCGACGATCCACGCGTCATGAATCATCAGTTCGGAGGCGGGCCGCATGATGACCTCGTCGCCGGCCATTGCGATGAAGGAGGCGGCCGACGCCGCCAAACCTTCGACGATGACGGTGACCCGAGCCGGGTGAGAGCGCAGCGAGTTGTAGATCGACATCGCCTCCCACACCTCACCGCCCGGACAGTTGATGAGCAGCGTGATCTCGGAGACCTCGCCGAGCTCGTCCAGAGCGGCGGTGAACTCCTTCGAGGACACGCCCCAGAAGCCGCCCCACGAGTCGATCGGGTCGTACAGGCGGATCGTCGCGACGTCGTCGGAGACCGCGGCGCGCACCTCAGCGCGGGCTCCGCGGCCGGTCAGGAATGGGTTCATGCTGCCTCCTCCTCGGAGGGCTCGGGCCCGTCGTACGGGCGCTTGGTCGGCAGGTTGCCGCGGCGGCGAATCTCCTCTTCGAGGTCCTTGTCCGGCAGGATCACCCCGGCGTTGGCTAGGAGCGCGATCGTTTCCGGTGGCAGATCGTTCTTCGAGCCAATGGGGTCGAACGCGAGTCGCGGGTACGGGCCGCCCTCGGTCCCGAACGCGAAGTCGACCATCTCCTCGACGAGGTACTTGTTCGCCGTAGTCGCGATGCCCTCGGCGATGGTCTGCAGGAACTGGATGAAGATCCCCAGCTGCACCTCGGCGAGAGCGTAGGAGCCGCCCTTGCCGTCGAGGTTGAGCACGTGCGCCAGTGCAGCGCGGGCGATCTGCGAGTCGTGATAGGCGATCGCATCCCGGGGCGAGACCAACTGGCCCTTCACGCCCTCGATGGTGAACGACGCACCGTTGGGGGTACTGACCCCGCCTTCGACGCCGGCGCGGACGTTGTCAACGATCTCCTGCCCGCGCTCGATCTCCTTCTCGTCGCTCGACGCGGCCTTGTAGTTCGGCACTCCCATGCCGTTGCGTTCGAGGATGATCGCTTCCAGGCGCAGCAGCTCGTCCTTCAGCCGCCAGTGCTTGTACGCGCTGCGCAGGATCGAAGTACCCGTCCACGTGTGATCCAGCGGGTCGTGCAGGTAGGCGACCAGGTGCTCGACCGGGATCGGCTTCTCGGCCCTCAGCGCGCCCGCCCGCGGGGCCTGCTCGACAGATTCGAGTCCACCGTCGTCGGCGACGTTGATCTTCTTGATCGTGTCCGCCATCCGCGGTGCCAGCTTTCGCAACCGGTCGCGGCCACTCCGCACCTCGTACACCTTCTCGAAGAACGACACCCCGAACACCACCGACCGCAGCGCCCACGGCAGGTGCTCGGCCCACGAGGCGTGCCCACCCGTCGACGGCAACGGCTGACGACCGTCGTCACCAAGCACCGGCAAGCGCAGATCCTCAGCCACCAACCGAACCACCTCGTCAGAGGCACCATTCGGGTCAATGCGCCACATCGTGCGCAAGATCGGCAGGGTCACCGCAGCAACCACCGACCGCACCTGAGCGTCCTCGCGCAGCATCTGCGCATAGATGCGCGCGGATTGAGGGAACACCAGCTCGCGGTTCTTGTCCGCCATAGGGGTGAAGGGGCCCGAGCGGCGCGCGTACCCCCGCTCGGAACGAGACGGCTCAGCCATGCGGGCACCCCCTGCCAATCGTCGGGATCATCTAGAACGCCATCGCCCGCGCCCGGTGCCGGCTGGGCATCCCGCCCGACCGCGTCGAACTCGAGGACGGCAACGCCACCGGACCCGGCACGAAATCCTCTTCCGGCTCCTCCAAGTCCAGCGGCGGAAAGTGCCGCACCGCCCACGCCGCCAGCGAGAGCGCGACGATCTGGCACGTGCCCGGGCGGCGGATCCACGTCGACGAGGCCGTACCCAGGTGAGCGGCCTGCGCCAACGGCAACGCCTCGTCCAGGAGCGGATCCGGATCGCGGGTCAGCAGACGCTCCTCCGCGCCCGCCGCCAGAACCTCCGGTAACCCCTTGGCCTCCGCGGGCCGCAGCCGCATCACATCCACGCTCCGCTCCTCCAGGAGCGGAATGAGCACGCCCGCCGGGCCGCGCGGATCGACCACCAGCGCCGACGGGGCCTCCACCGCCACAGCCTCGGCCACCCAATCGGCGATCTCGCGCACCCCCAGCTGGGCATGCAATCCGACCGTCACGTGCACCACATCGTCGGCGCACATCACGCCCGCGGCGACCGTCCACATCGCCCGGTCCGGATCCGCCTCCACCACCAACGCCGAGTGCCCCACACGCTCCGGGCGGTCATCGACCATGTCGACCCAGGGGCCGGCCTCGACCACCGCGGGCCCGCCTGCGTCGCCCGCGAGCGAGAACCACATCCCGTGACCCAGGTTCTCAATCGCGAAGATCCGCCGAGCCTCCTCGGTCGGCAGCCCCTGCAGCTTCGCCCGCACCTTCTCGTCCGAGTTCAGCAACCCGAACGCGGGGTTCGCTGCCCGCCAGGACATCGGGTCGTCCGTGGCGGCCCCCTCCGGCGCCGCCCACTCCGCGTAGAACGTCGAGGTGTCCCGACCCTGCAGGACCGCCTCACGGATCCCCGAGATCAGCACACCGTGCGGGTGCATTTCGGCGTTCACCGCCGACGTCGCGTAGATCGTCTGCGGATCGTTCGACGCCTGCATCACCGCGGACAGCGCTGCCAGATCGCCCGAGGTGTAGTCCAGCGCTTCGTCGATGATCACCAGGTCGAACTTCGTCATGCCGCGGCCGACCTTCGCCGACCGTGTGCGGCAGATGAGCCGCCCGCCGTTGTCGAGGATGAAGGTGCCGCGACCTTGCGAGCATCCGCGCCGCACCACCCGCTCGTCGAGGGACTCCTCGGCGGTGATGAGCGCCTCGAGGCGCTCCCACACCTCCTTCGCCGAGTCCCACTCCAGCGACGTGTAGAGGATCTTGTGACCGAGCTTGAACAGCCGGAACAGGATCGTCGCGATGATGATCTCGGTCTTGCCGTTCTGCCGGGGACACACCAGCACGCACGACTTGTGCGTCCACCGGCCTATCTCGTCGACCGCATTGATGTGGTCGACGCCCATCCGCTGCCACGGCATCATCCGGCCCGCGATTCGCGAATACAGCCGGCACACCTTCTCCGAGACCGCCTCGAAGTCCCCCGGGAGGTACTGCAGCGCCCACGGCGTCTGCTTGCCCTCTAGATCCGGCCACTCCGCAGCGATGATTCGGGCGAACTCACTGTCCGGGTCATCGTCAAAGGTCGTCGAGAACGTCACGCCGCTTGGGGCTTCGACCGTCACCGGCGGGCACCTCCTCGGGCTTCGCGGTAGCGAACAGGTCCGGCCGACGGCTCACCCACTGCCGCAGCTCGGCCGACGCCGCGCGCTCGATCTCCACCGCCGGGCTCACAGCCACACCGCGCTCGCCTTCGCGAAGAAGATCCTGATCCGCCCGCCGCCGCGCGGCCCGCATCCGCAGAAGCTGGCCGGCGTACGCCTCGATCGCGATCCGGTCCACCATCGTCAGGTCGACGCGTTCACCGATCTCGGCGATGAGCTGGGCCGATAGGTCGTCGATCGTCACCGAAGGGCACCTCCTGGACTCGGGAGAAATCCACCCTCCGGCCCGTGTAAAAAACTGGTGACTGGGGAGCGCGGGGCAGAGTCATCTGACCTGCGGTTATAAGATTCTGGGGGGTGGGGCTCAGGCGTAGATAAGCTAAGCAGTGTCTTGGCGGTCCGGCCTGGTCACGCCGACGCGATCAATGCGGGCAGCTCGGGCCAGTTGACGAGGGCGCCTTCGTCTCGTCGGCGTCGTTCGGCGTCTCGTTGCCGGGCGGCGAGTAGTGCGGGCCGGCGGTGGTCTCGGGAGCCGTCGCCGCGTTGTTTGTTGCAGAGGTCGTGGAGGAGTCGGTCGGCGGCGCCGGCGGTGTTGCCTTTGGAGCGTGCGCGGGTGTGGTCGGCGTGGAGTGCTCGGCCGTCTGGGTTGTTTGCGGGTTCGCGGTACATGCCGCGTCCGCACCACCAGCAGGGTGTGCCGTCGTGGAGTTGGGCGAGGAGTCCGGCGCGGTTGCGTCGGTGGGTGTGGCCGAGGCCGCGTTGGGTGGTGGTGCGGTTGTCAGCCATGTCGGGGGAGGAGCTGGTTGAAGTCGGCGAGTATCTCTTTGCCGATTTGCCGGAAGTCTTGGAGTAGGTCGTCCCACGGTAGGGCGGCGGCCCGGTACCGCGGGTCTCCGGTCGCGAGGTAGATGCGGCGGTGGAGGCTGGCTCGGTACTGGTCGGCTTCGAGGGCGTCTCCGATGGGCGGGGTCTCGTCTGGCTCGGCGGGTGTGACTTCGGTCAGTGCGGTCGGCATGGGTGCGCCTCCTGGTTTACGGGGCGGTGAGTGTGTCGTACGAGACGGACTCGACGGCGTCTCCGCGGACGAGGTGTTCCATGCCGTCGGTGCCTTCGATTGCGACGAACCGTTGGCCTTGGCCGTGGATCCGGCGGAGTAGCTTCTCGGGTTCCTCGGTGGTGCGGGTGACGATCTCGTGGCCGCCGGTGGTGCGGAGGGTGACGGTGAGCGCGAGCTGCTGTTGGGCTGGCATGGCGCGCCTCCTGGTGGTTTGGTTCCGCGCAGCGTGCCCTCACCCTGAGCTGTGGGTGTGCCGTGAGGCGGGGTGCTTGGCCCGGTTGGGGGCTTTGACGCGGAAGTGGGTGCCCGGTCGTTGCGTCTCGCGTGGGTGCGCGCGGTGCCCTTGGCCCGCCAGTGGGAGGGGAGCGCGGACGGCGTCGACCGGGACGACGATGCCGCCCGGACCACCTTGGTCGGTGGGGTCACGAGCGGCTACGCCTGAAGGGTATCGGTCGGTTGGCTTCACTTGTCAAGGTCTTCTGTTTGACCTGCTGGTTTGCCGGATGGGGAGGCGTCGGATGCGCGCGTGCCGGGCTGCGGCTGCGACCTCGTGGTAGTGGAACCAGACTTCTCCGGCGGGGCCGATGCGTTCTGGGAGGTGTCCGCGGCGGCGCCATTGGTGGATGGTCTTTTCGTCGAGGTGTTCTCCGGTGACGGCGTGGTGGACGGCGGCCATGTCGGCGGCGTCGCCTTGGGCTTGGTGTGCGCGGTGGTGGACGTCGGTGGTGGCGAGGTGGTGGCGGTCGGTGATGGATTCGCCGTCGTCTGGGTTGGTGATGCGTGCGGCGGTGCTGGCGAGTTCGGTGGCTTCGTCGAGGCAGTCGGGTGCCCAGGGGCGGGTGGCGATGCGGTCTGCTGCGAGGTGGAGGTGGCGGCAGAGGCCGGCGGTGCTGGTGTCGCGGGGTGGGGAGAAGTTTGTTTCGGTGGCGAGGTGGTGGGTCCAGCCTTCGGCGCAGGCGCGGATGAGGTCGAGGTGGTCGTAGGCGGCGACGTTGATCGGGGGGCGGGAGGCTGGGGCGCGGGCGATTCGGATGCCGAGGCTGGTGGCTACGCCCATGACGGATCCGGCGAGGAGGTCGTCGAGTTGGGGGATGAGTCCGGCGAGGGTGTGCCAGTGTCCGCCGAGCTCGTCGACCTGGTGCGGTTCGAGGAACGAGTCGGTCATCGGGTTCACCATCCGGCCTTGAGTCGTTGTGCGAGTTCGACCTTGACGGCGTCGGGCCATTCGATCGCGGCGAGCGCGTCTTCGTGGTGGTCGGCTTCGGGTCGGTGCCACAGCAGTCGCATGCCGCCTGCGGTGGCGAGCGCGAGGGCGTCGGCCTGGTTGTGGTCGCGGATGTCGGCGGTTGTCCAGTGGTGGCGCATGGCGTCGAGGACCGCGGTCTTGTCGGCGTTGCCGGCGCCGGTGGCGAACTTGGCGCGGGTCTGGGGGTTGCACACGGCGATGGGGATGCGGCGCGCGGTGAGTCCGACGTAGAGGGCCCACCAGAGGCCGGCGCGTTCGTGTTGGCCGCCGTGTTGGGCGCCGTAGGCGGGACCTTCGATGACGGCGAGGGCGGCGCCCTCGGGCACCGCCTGGAGCACACGGTGCACCTGGCGGCGCAGGCGATGAGCGCGCTGGGCGGTGGTGGCGCCGCGCTTGCCTGCTTCGCCGATGGTGTGGAGATGCGGTCGGTTGGGGGTCTCGGCGATGGTG
>NZ_JAALDV010000177.1:0-3108 GCF_014145045.1 Dietzia sp. DQ12-76 | reverse complement strand
CCCTCCGGCCTCCCAGACCAGGATCCCGACCTGGCGCTGCGACGAACCGCGCTCACGCTCCCCCCGGACGTCCTGCCCCTCGGCGTCGCGGTGGAGACCCTCACCGTGAGGGGCGGGACGATCACCGCCGCGGGCACCGGCGCCCCGGGCGCAACGGCACTCGGGGGCCTGGCCCGACCGGACCACTAGACTCGCCGACATGAGTCGCGACGACGTACTGGTCAGCACACGCTGGGCCGAATCGCGCCTCGACGACGACTCGGTGGTCTTCCTCGAGGTCGACGAGGACGTGGCGGCGTACCACACGGACGGTCACATCCCCGGTGCCGTCGCACTGAACTGGCGGACGGAGCTGCAGGAGGAGTACGCGCGAGATCTCGTCGGCCGCGAGCGGTTCGCCGAGCTCCTGTCCGCACGCGGCATCACCCGCGACCACACCGTGGTGGTCTACGGCGGTAATCACAACTGGTTCGCGGCCTACGCGTACTGGTACCTGCGGCTGTACGGCCACGCCGACGTGCGACTGCTCGACGGGGGCAGAATGCGCTGGGAGCGCGACGGGTTGCCGCTCACGACCGATCTGCCCCGACGACCCGTGACCGACTACGTCGCCGACCCGCAGGACCTGTCGATCCGCGCGTTCCGCGACGACGTCCTGGCGGGCCTGGGCACCGACGCACTCGTGGACGTGCGCTCCGTCGACGAGTACACCGGCCGCCTCGCGGCGCCGGCCGGGTTGCCACAGGAGGGCGGTCGTCAGCGCGGCCACATCCCGGGCGCCGTGAGCATTCCCTGGAACCGCGCGGTGACCCGCGACGGCACCTTCCGGACGGACGCCGACCTCAGGGAGATCTACGCGGATCTCCTCGACCAGCCCGGCCGTCGCGTGGTGACCTACTGCCGGATCGGGGAGCGCTCCAGCCACACGTGGTTCGTCCTCCACGAGCTCCTCGACCAGCCCTCAGTGGTCAACTACGACGGCAGCTGGGTCGAGTACGGCTCGCTCATCGGTGTCCCCGTCGAGAGGTGAGGATTCTCCCCGCCCCGCCCGGGCGATCGAGTCGCTAATCTCTGGGCATGTCACTTCTCTCCAGAGCGCTCGGCATGGCCGCACGTGCCTCCGTCGTGGCGCTCGGCGCCTCCGTGGCCTCCGCCGTCCTCGTCGGCATCGACCAGCGTCGCGGTGCGGTCCCGCAGGTACCCGACCACCCCGGCCCGTACTCGCCCGCCGAGCGCGAGGCGGCGGTGCGGATGTACCTCACGGCGCTCACGCTCCCCGCGGCGGCGTTCCGGGTGCCCTTCGCCCCCGACTGCGTCCGTCGCGAGAACGGGTTCAAGACGGGGTTCGGCGCCGACCACCTCAGGTGGGACCTGCATCTGCACCTGCAGTACTCGACGATCCGGGAGGTGCGCGACATCGTCATCACCGTCGACCCCCCGGGGCGCGAGGGCGTCGTACACGCGGACTTCACCCTCGTGACCGTCGTGGGACTCCGGGCGCGGGTCAGCGAGGACTTCGTGGTCCCCTCGGACGACTGCCTCATCCACTCGATCGACGCCCGCATCTCACTCGGCTGACGGCCCCGGGGTTAGAATTACGCCATGGTGCTCTTCTTCGAGATCCTCCTCGTCCTCTGCACGCTGGCCATCCTGTGGGCCACCTGCTACATCGTGTACCGCACGGTGACCGACGAGTCGTGACGGACAGCGACCCCACCGGCGCGGTCGACCCCACGCCGTCCACCCCCGAGGGGGGAGACGGCGGTTCGGTCGTGCGCGGATCCGCGAACGCGGCGGTCGATGCCGCGGCGCGGCGTTCAGAGCAGACCGCCGGCCGGAACATCCCGGCCTTCTCCGAGCTCCCGATCCCCGAGGACACGGCCAACCTCCGATTCGGACCGGACCTGCACCCTGGCCTCCTCGCGCTGCTCCCCCTGGTGGGGGTCTGGGAAGGCGAGGGCGAGGCGGACACCGCCGACCGGGGGGAGCACCGCTTCGGCCAGCAGATCGTCGTGGCGCACGACGGGGAGAACTACCTGAGCTGGAGCTCCCGGGCCTGGACTTACGACTCGGGCGGAGCGGTGGACGACCCCGCCTACCGGGAGTCGGGATTCTGGCGGATCTCCGCCGACGACCGGCTCGAGTTCCTCGTGGCACACGCCTCCGGAGTGATCGAGATGTACTACGGCACGCCGATCAACCAGGCCGCGTGGGAGATGGCGACCGACGTGGTGTTGGCCTCCCCCACCGGCCCGGAGCGAGGCGGCGCAAAACGCCTCTACGGGATCGTGGAGGGCGGCGACCTGGGGTGGGTGGAAGAGCGCGTCCACCCGGAGCGGGGCCTGGTCCCGCACATGTCTGCGCGGCTGAGGCGGGTCGCCGGCTGACCGCTCCCTAGAGTTCGATCTCCTTCGTCGCCCTCACCCGGGTCGAGCGATCATGGGTGACCACGACGACCGCCCGGTCCGGCCCGAACAGACCGCCCGGACCGCACTCGCAGATCCGACGGAGGACCGAGCCCGAATCCCCAGCCTCGAGATGCTCGGTGGGCTCGTCGAGAATCACGACCGGCGCGGAGACCAGAAGGGCCCGCGCGAGCAGGATCCGTCGCCGCTGTCCGCCGGAGACGGCGTCACCCCCGCCCTCCAGCACCGTGTCCAGTCCGTCCGGCAGGCCGGCGACCCACCCGCCGAGACCGACCTCGTCCAAGACGCGCAGAAGCTCCTGATCGGTCGCATCACCCCGGGCCACGAGCAGATCGTCTCGTAGAGTGGTGGCGAACACTCTGGCGTCCTGGGCGAGGTAGATCACCTGCTCGCGACAGTGGGGTCGGTCGAGTCTCGCCAGGTCCCCTCCCGGCGCCCGCACGCGTCCGGTCAGAGGTGTGTCAAGCCCTGCCAGGACCCGCGCCAGCGTACTCTTGCCGGATCCCGACGGGCCCCGGATCACCACCCGGTCGCCGCGGCGCAGGACGAGCCCCAGAGGCGTCGAGTTCAGCGCTCGGTCGGCGTATCCCCAGCTCAGACCCGTCGCCAATAGGAGAATCTCGCCATCGTCCACGAGTGACGCGGCGGCGTCGTCCTCGACCTCCGCACCCGCACCGGTGGC
>NZ_JAALDV010000176.1:0-4460 GCF_014145045.1 Dietzia sp. DQ12-76 | reverse complement strand
GGTCCAGCGGCAGCCGGTCGTCGGCGGCGAGCCGGTCGACGAGGTCGGGCTCGCGGCCCTCCTCCCGCATCGCCAACGCCACCGCCACCGCGTTCTCCTTGATCGCCTCGTGCGCGACCTCTCGGCCGACCCCGGCCCGGACGGCCGCCATGAGGACCTTGGTGGTGGCGAGGAACGGCAGGTAGCGCTGGAGCTCCTTGTCGATCACGGCCGGGTACGCCCCGAACTCGTCGAGCACGGTCAGGAACGTCTCGAACATGCCGTCCAGCGCGAAGAACGCATCCGGCAGAGCGACACGACGCACCACCGAGCAGAAGACGTCGCCCTCGTTCCACTGCGCGCCGGCGAGCTCGGCGGCCATAGAGCCGTACCCGCGGAGGACCACCTGGAGCCCGTTGACCCGCTCGCAGGACCGGGTGTTCATCTTGTGCGGCATGGCCGACGACCCGACCTGGCCGGGCTGGAAACCCTCGGTGACCAGCTCGTGTCCGGCCATCAGCCGGATCGTGTGGGCCAGCGAGGACGGGCCGGCGCCCAACTGGACCAGCGCGGAGACGACCTCGTGGTCGAGGGACCGCGGGTACACCTGGCCGACCGAGTCCAGGGTCCGGGAGAAGCCCAGGTGCCCGGCGATGCGGCTCTCGAGCTCCGACATCTTCCCGGCGTCGCCCCCGAGCAGGTCGAGCATGTCCTGCGCGGTGCCCATCGGGCCCTTGATACCGCGCAGGGGGTACCGCTCCATCAGTGAGTCGACCCGCTCGAGCGCCAACAGCAGCTCATCGGCCGCGGAGGCGAAGCGCTTGCCCAGGGTGGTGGCCTGCGCGGCGACGTTGTGGCTGCGGCCGGCCATCACCTGGTCGCGGTGCGCCACCGCGTGCTCGGCCAACCGGCGAACCGCTGCCACCCCGCGGTCGCGGACCAACTCGAGGGAGCGGATCACCTGGAGCTGCTCGACGTTCTCGGTGAGGTCCCGGCTCGTCATTCCCTTGTGGATCTGCTCGTGTCCGGCGAGGGCGTTGAACTCCTCGATCCGGGCCTTGACATCGTGCCGGGTCACCCGCTCGCGCTCGGCGATCGACGCCAGGTCCACGCGATCGATCACGGCCTCGTAGGCCTCGATCACACCGTCGGGAACGGTGACTCCCAGATCACGCTGAGCGCGCAGGACGGCGATCCACAGCTGCCGCTCGAGCACGATCTTGTGCTCGGCGGACCACAGAGTGGCCAGGTCGGCGCTCGCGTAGCGCGAGGCGAGGACGTTGGAGATCCGGGGCTTGGTGGCCCGGGCGGGTACGGCGTTCTGGGCGGTCACGCCCCCAGTATCGCAGCCCGATCAGGAGATGACCGAGCCGCCGGTGGACCCGGCGAGGATCTCGCGGGCGTTGAGGTAGACCTGCTCGACCGTCAGCGGCGCCTGCAGCAGCAGCCACGGCCGGGTGATGTAGACGCTGGCGGTGATGATCTCGGCGGAACCCATGCGCCGACGGTAGCCGCCCGGAGGCACCGGCGGGGACGCCACGTCCCCGAGGCCCAAGGCGCCTACGGGCCGGTGCCCACGGCGTCCACGGGCCGGTGCCTACGGCGCCAGTTCCGCCTCGAGCCGGTCCATGGCCTCGGCGATCTCGTCGGTTGCCCCGGCGAAGCTCAACCGGACCGTGTGGTGGCCGTCGACGGTGTCGAAGTCGACGCCGGGTGTCAGCGCGACCCCCGTGTGTTCGAGGATCTCCGCGCACCACGCCACCGAGTCGTCGGTCCACTGCGAGACGTCGAAGTAGGTGTAGAAGGCTCCGTCGGGAGGTGCGGTCTCCCCCACCCCGAGTCCGGCGAGTCGGCGCAGCACGAGCTCGCGGTTCCGGGCGTACCGCTCCACGTGTGAGTCGAGCTCGGCTGCCGAGTCCTCGGTGAACGCGGCGACGGCGGCGAACTGGGCGTGCGCGGGCGGGCAGATGGTGAGGTTTCCGATGAGCCGGTCCACGGGGGCGCTCAGGTACCGCGGCAGCAGCATCCACCCGATCCGCCAGCCGGTCATGGAGAAGTACTTGGACACCGAGCCCATCACCACGGACTCGCGGCTCGTCCGCCATGCGCTCGCGCACTCCCGGCCGTAGGTGACGCCGTGGTAGATCTCGTCGCTGACCAGCAACGTGCCGTGGGCCTCGCACCAGCGCGCGAGGGCGGCGAGTTCGGCGGCGTCGATGATCGTCCCGGTCGGGTTGGCGGGACTGGCCACGATGAGGCCGGCGGGCGGGTGGCCCAGCTCCGCCGTGACCGCCTCGAGCTGCGCGACCGTGGGTTGGTACCGGGTCTCGGGGCCGCAGGCGATCTCGTGGACAAGGCAGCCCAGGGCCTGGAGGGTGTTGCGGTAGGCGGGGTACCCGGGGCGGGCCATGACGACGGTGTCCCCGGGATCGAACGCGGCCAGGAAGAGCACCGTGAATCCGCCGGACGACCCGGTGGTGACGACGACGTCGTCGGCGGTCACCTCGACACCGTCCACCCGCCGGTGGTGGTCCGCGATCGCCTCCCGGAGCGGTCGGATTCCGATCGCCTCGGTGTAGCCGAGGATCTCGCCGTCCACCGCGCGCCGTGCGGCCTCCAGCACCGGCCCGGGCGCCGGGGTCGAGGGCTGCCCGGCACACAGGGAGATCACGTCGCCGTGGGACTCCTGACGCCGCGCCGCCGCGGCCAGGACGCTCATGACGTGGAACGGCTCGACGGCCGACCTGAGAGAGGGGGTACGCGCGACGCTCATGCCCCCGACGCTATCGCCCCCGTCAGGAGGTCAGTCCGAACACCCACACCAACAGGGTCATGGTGACGAGCGTGATGAGCACGATCCCCACGAGGTTGAGCCACACCCCGCCGCGGATCATCTGGCCGATCGTCACGTATCCGGATCCGTACGCGATGGCGTTGGGCGGGGTCGCCACCGGCAGCATGAACGCGCAGGTGGCGGCCAGGGCGACCGGGACCGCCAGCAGCATCGGGTCGAGCCCGAGACCCAGCGCCACCCCACCCGCGACCGGCAGGAATGTCGCGGCGGTGGCGGTGTTGCTGGTCAGCTCGGTGAGGAAGATGATCCCCGTGGCGGCCACCACCACCAGCAGGATGACCGGCAGGGCACCCAGCGCACCGGCCTGCTCGCCGATCCAGTCGGTGAGCCCCGAGCCGGAGAACTGCGAGGACAGCGCCAGCCCGCCGCCGAACAGCAGGAGCACGCCCCAGGGCAGTGCCAGCGCGGCGTCCCAGGTGAGCAGCCGCACGCCGCGCTGGGATCCGGCGGGCAGCAGGAACAGCAGCAGACCGGCCGCGAGCGCGATGCCCGCGTCCGAGATCGGCGGCTCCTCGAACACCAGCGGGACCGCCACCCACGCCACCGCGGCCGCCACGAACACGGCCAGCACGCGCTTCTCGCCGGACGACGTCGGGCCGAGTCTGCGCAGCTCGTCGTCGAACAGCTTCCGCCCACCGGGGATCCGCTCGATCTCCGGCTTGAACAGGACCTTGGTGAGCAGGAGCCAGGTGATCACCAGCATGACCACCGCGAGCGGCAGCCCGACCAGCATCCACTGGCCGAAGCCCAGCTGGATGTCGTGCTCGGCGCTGAGGTATCCGGCGAGCAGGGTGTTGGGCGGGGTCCCGATGATCGTCGCCAGTGACCCGACGGACGCCGCGTAGGCGATGCCGAGCATGAGGGCCGTGCCGAAGTTGGAGCGGATCACCGCCTCCTTCACCGCATCGGAGCTCGGATCCGCCTGCGGGTCCATCTCGGGCATCGCGGTCTTCCCGTCACCGTCGCCGCCGCCGCCGAGCTCGGAGGCCAGCATCAGCACGGACACACCGATCGGCAGCATCATCACGGCCGTCGCGGTGTTCGACACCCACATGCTCAGGAACCCGGTCGCGATCATGAACCCGGCGATCACGCGCGTGGACCGGGTGCCCATCGCGCGCACGGTGAGCAGGGCGATCCGCCGGTGCAGGTTCCACCGCTGCATGGCGATCGCGATGAGGAACCCGCCCATGAACAGGAAGATGATGTTGTTGCCGTACTGGGCGCCGACGTCGTCGACCGAGATGTCCTGACCCAGCACCGGGAACGCGATGAGCGGCACCAGCGCCGTGGCGGGGATGGGGATGCACTCGGTCATCCACCAGATCCCCAGCAGCACCGCCACGGCAGCGGTCAGTCGCGCATTGTGCTCCAGGTCCCCCGGCATGACCGTGTAGACCAGCACCGCGGCCGCGACCCCGGCGACGGTCCCGATCACACTGCGGACGAACTCGCCGCGGGGCACGGCGCCGTCGCGCTCACCGGGCGACTTCTGCTCGATCTCCGCGCCGCGGTCCGGGTCCGGGTCCAGGCCGCTCAGGTGGGGGGCCATGACCATCCTCCGGCCCCTCGGCCGATCACGGTCGCCGGTTGCCATCGCCTTCTCCCTCGCGCGCCACGCGTCCCG
>NZ_JAALDV010000175.1:11477-15341 GCF_014145045.1 Dietzia sp. DQ12-76 | reverse complement strand
GCGGGTGCTCGCCGACCTCGGAGCCGCGGACGCGCCGCTCGTCGAGACCAGTGGCGTGGTGGAGCGGGTGAGGAGGACGAAGGACAGTGTCGAGATCGGTCTCATCGAGCGTGCCTGCCGGGTCGTCGACGACGCCTGGACCCATGTGCTCGCCCACGGCGTACTCGCCCCGGGCCGCAGCGAGCGTGAGGTCGCAGCGGACCTCGAACACGCCATGCGACGGGCTGGTTCGGACGGCGTCGCGTTCGAGACCATCGTCGCCTCGGGTCCCAACGGGGCGTTCCCGCACCACGTCCCGGGGGACAGGCGGCTCGCCCCCGGCGATCTCGTGGTCGTCGATTTCGGTGCGACCGTCTCCGGCTACGCCTCGGACTGCACCCGCACGGTGGCGTTCGCGGGCGCCGCGGACAGGCTCCTCGACGCCTACGAGGTGGTCAGTCGCGCGCATCGCGCCGGTGTGTCCGCGGTTCGGGAGGGACTGGCCTGCGGGGAACTCGACGGCGTGAGCCGGGGCATCATCTCCGACGCGGGGTTCGGCGAGCACTTCGGCCATTCGCTGGGTCACGGCGTGGGACTGGATGTCCACGAAGCGCCCGCGGTGTCCACCAGGTCCGCGAGTACACTGTCCGACGGCGATGTGATCACCATCGAGCCGGGGATCTACCTCCCCGGGCTCGGCGGGATCCGAATCGAGGACACCGTGGCCGTCACCGGCGGGAGCGGTAGATCCCTGACCACCACGTCGACGGCGCTGACCGTGCTCTGAGCCGCCGTCCCACAGAACATCCGCGCGGCGCCGGTCCACTGCCGCCCGCCGACGACTCGCGAAGGAGAACCGACCATGGCGTCCACCGCCGATTTCAAGAACGGCCTCGTCCTCAAGGAGGAGGGGAACCTGTGGCAGATCCAGGAGTTCCAGCACGTCAAGCCGGGTAAGGGCCCCGCCTTCGTCCGCACGAAGATCAAGAACGTCGTTTCCGGCAAGATCGTCGACAAGACCTACAACGCCGGGGTCAAGGTGGAGACCGCGACGGTGGACCGCCGCGACATGACCTTTCTATACCGCGACGGGGAGGACTACGTCCTCATGGACGAGAAGGACTTCGAGCAGATCAACGTCTCGCCCGCCGTGATGGGGGACGGTGCCCGCTTCCTCCTGGAGAACACCAGCGTCCAGGTCTCGATGCACGAGGGCGTGCCGCTGTTCGCCGAGATGCCCGTCGCGGTGGACCTGGTGGTCCAGCACACCGATCCGGGTCTCCAGGGTGACCGGTCGACCGGCGGCACCAAGCCCGCCACACTCGAGACCGGTGCCGAGGTCCACGTCCCGCTGTTCATCAACACGGGCGACAAGCTCCGCATCGACACCCGCGACGGCCGGTACCTCAGCCGGGTGAACGACTGACCATGGCGGACGAGGCAGATCACCGGCGCCGGGGATCGAGATTCCGTGCGCGCAAGCGAGCGGTGGCCCTGCTGTTCGAGGCGGAACTCCGCGACGCCGATGTGGTGGCACTCGCGGAGGAGCGCCGGCGGATGGGCGAGGAGTCGCAGGAGTTCCACGACGTGGCGTCGTACACCATGGAGATCGTCACGGGCGTGGCGCAGCGGCTGGACCGTCTCGACTCGATGATCTCCGAGCACCTGCGGGACTGGACCCTCGAGCGCCTGCCGGCCGTGGACCGGGCGGTGCTGCGGGCGGGAGCGTGGGAGCTGCTGTTCGGGACCGAGGACGTGGACGCGGCGATCGTGATCGACCAGTCCGTGCTGCTGATCTCGGACCTGTCGGCCGAGAAGTCGGTTCCCTACGTCAACGCCGTCCTCGACCGCGTCGCCGGTCTCGCCGAGCACATCCGGGCCGCCGAACGCGCGGTGTCCTCGCTCGATCCGGCGCCGACCGCGCACGTGTCGGAGCCCACCCCCGACCCGCCGGGGCCGGGGGCCGGGGACTGATAGGGTTCAACCCGAAAGCTATCCCTTTAACGAGCCGTCCAGAGAGGCGGACAAGGAGGTGGTGATCGGTGAGTACTGACGGTCCGGAGTCGACCTCGGTTTCACTCTTCACGTCTGACGACGTCGCCAGGACGGTGTCCCGACTGGCCCATCAGATCATCGAACGCACGGCCGCGGACTCCCCGGATTCGGGTCCCGTCCTCCTGCTCGGTATCCCGACCCGCGGGGTGCCCCTCGCCCATCGGCTGGCCGAGCGCATCCGCGAGTTCAGCGGAGCCGCGGTGCACGCCGGCTCGTTGGACGTCACCCTGTACCGGGACGACCTCGCCGGGGGACCGCACCGCCCCATGAGCCCCACCACGGTCCCGCCGGACGGGGTCGACGGGGCGACCGTGATCCTGGTCGACGACGTCCTGTTCTCCGGCCGCACCATCCGGGCGGCGTTCGACGCGCTCCGAGACCTCGGGCGGCCCGCGCGCGTCCAACTCGCCGTCCTGGTCGACCGCGGGCACCGAGAACTGCCGATCCGTGCCGACTACGTGGGCAAGAACGTCCCCACCTCGCGTGAGGAGGGCGTCTCCGTCCGACTCGTGGAGACGGACGGGGTCGACACTGTGGTCCTGCGTCGGCCGACTCCGGAGGACACCCTGTGAAGCATCTCCTCTCCGCCGCCGATCTCGACCGCGACGCGGCGCTGTCGATCCTCGACGAGGCGGACCGTCTCAAGGAGGCGCTCCTCGGCCGCGAGGTGCGCAAGCTCCCGACCCTCCGGGGCAAGACCGTGCTGACCGTCTTCTACGAGAACTCCACGCGGACCCGGGTCTCCTTCGAGACCGCCGGAAAGTGGATGAGTGCCGACGTGATCAACGTCTCCGCGAGCGCCTCCTCGGTGCAGAAGGGCGAATCCCTCCGTGACACCGCCATGACGCTGACCGCCGTAGGGGCCGACGCGCTCATCGTCCGCCATCCGGCCTCGGGATCGGCCCTCCAGATCGCCGGGTGGGTGGCCCCCGGAGGCGCCGGCCCCTCGGTCATCAACGCCGGTGACGGGATGCACGAGCACCCGACCCAGGCTCTGCTCGACGCGATGACCATCCGGGAACGTCTGGGGGGGATCGAGGGCCGCCGCGTGGTGATCGTCGGCGACATCCTGCACTCCCGGGTCGCGCGGTCGAATGCGCTGCTGTTGTCGACCCTCGGCGCCGAGGTCGTACTGGTCGCCCCGCCCACCCTGCTCCCGGTGGGCGTCGGACACTGGCCGGTCAGGGTGTCCACCGACCTCGACGACGAACTGCCTGGCGCGGACGCGGTGATGATGCTGCGCGTGCAGGCCGAACGGATGAACGGCGGCTTCTTCCCGTCCGCCCGCGAGTACGCGGTGCGCTACGGCCTGGGACCCGCCCGCGCGGCCCGGTTGCGCGAGAACGCGGTCGTCCTCCATCCCGGCCCGATGGTCCGGGGGATGGAGATCGGCTTCGACACGGCCGACGCGCCGTCCGCGGCGATCCTCCAACAGGTCACCAACGGAGTCCACGTGCGGATGTCGATACTGCTCCACACCCTCGTCGGAACGGAAGGAAACCCCGAGTGAACGCCCACCACCACCCGACCCTGTTACTGCGCCGGGTCCGGCCCTACGGGGAGGGCGACCCCGTCGACGTGCTGGTCAGGGACGGGCTCGTCGCCGCGATCGGGCCCGACGCCGGCGCCGACCTGCCCGGTGACGCGGAGGTCCACGACCTGGGCGGCGCCGTCCTGCTGCCCGGGTTCGTCGACCTCCACACCCATCTCCGCGAACCCGGACGCGAGGACACCGAGACCGTCGCCACCGGGTCGGCAGCCGCGGCGCGAGGCGGATACACCGCTGTGTTCGCCATGGCCAACACCCAGCCGCCGCAGGACAACCAGACG
>NZ_JAALDV010000175.1:0-11323 GCF_014145045.1 Dietzia sp. DQ12-76 | reverse complement strand
TAGATGGGCCAGATGGCCGCGGGCGAGGCCGGAGTCCGGATCTTCTCCGACGACGGCATGTGCGTCTACGACCCGCTGGTGATGCGCCGCGCCCTCGAATACTCGGCGGGCCTCGGCGTGCTGATCGCGCAGCACGCCGAGGAGCCGCGCCTGACCAAGGGTGCGGTGGCACACGAGGGACCCACGGCCGCCCGCCTCGGGCTGACCGGCTGGCCGCGTTCGGCGGAGGAGTCGATCGTCGCGCGCGACGCGATACTGGCCCGGGACGCCGGCGCGCGCGTCCACATCTGCCACGCCTCCACCACGGGGACGGTCGAGCTGCTGAGGTGGGCGAAGGCACAGGGGATCTCGATCACCGCGGAGGTCACCCCCCATCACCTGCTGCTCGACGACACGAGACTCGAGTCCTACGACGGGGTCTACCGGGTCAACCCGCCTCTCCGCGAAGCCCACGACACCCTCGCCCTGCGTGACGCGCTCGTGTCCGGCGTGATCGACTGCGTCGCCACGGACCACGCCCCCCACGCCGCCCAGGAGAAGTGCTGCGAGTTCGCGGCCGCCCGCCCGGGCATGCTCGGGTTGGAGACGGCGTTGCCCATCGTGGCGGCCCTGCTGGTCGAGTCGGGGGAGATGACCTGGCGCGATCTGGCCCGCGTGATGAGCTCGCGCCCCGCCGAGATCGCCGGTCTCCCGGACCAGGGGCGGCCGATCGCGGTGGGGGAGCCCGCGAACCTCGCCGCCGTGGATCCCGACTCCCCGTGGACCGTCGTGGGGGAAGAACTCGCAAGTCTGTCCGCCAACACCCCGTATGAGGGGATGACGTTCGCGGCGCGGGTCGTGGCCACCGTGTACCGGGGTCGCATGACCAACCGCGACGGAGAGGTACTCGCATGACACAGGACATCTGGACCCTGATCATCGTCATCCTGGTCTTCCTGGGCGTACTCGGGTTGATGATCCGGGGGTGGCGCAACCGGACGCGATCCCAGGCAGGCCTGTTCGACGCCCTGCCCGAGGCGCCGGCCGAGACCGGTGATGTCATCCTGGGCCCGCTGACCGGCGTGTACATCGGGAGCACCGTGGCGGGGGACTGGCAGGCACGCATCGCCCGCGCGCCGCTCGGTCACCGATCGGCCGGAACCCTCACCGCGTTCACCGGTGGGCTGCGGCTCGACCTCGCCGACGCAACCGTCTGGATCCCCCGATCCGACCTCCAGACCGTCCGACGCGCCTCGGCGCTCGCCAACAAGACCGTGCCGGGCGGTGGGATCCTCGTCGCCCGGTGGCAGGTCGCAGGCCCGGACGGCACCACTCTGATCGACTCCGGTTTCCGGGCCGACGACAAGGACACGTACCCCCGCTGGGAGGAGCTGCGCGGAGACGCCGCTCCGACCCCCCGGCCGGACACCCCCAGCTCCACCACCGAGGAGAACAAGTGACACCGCACCACGGAACCACCGTCGCACCGGGGGGTCGCCACCCCGCCGCGCTCGTCCTTGAGGACGGTCGCATCCACCGAGGAACCGCGTTCGGGGCGACCGGGACGACGCTCGGCGAGGCCGTGTTCACGACCGGCATGTCCGGCTACCAGGAGACCCTGACCGACCCGTCCTATCACCGCCAGATCGTCGTCAGCACCGCTCCGCAGATCGGTAACACCGGATGGAACGACGAGGACGGTGAGTCGCTCCTGGACGGCAGGAACGGCGGCGGTCGGATCTGGGTGGCGGGCCTTGTCATCCGTGACCTGTCACGGCGGGCCTCCAACCACCGGTCCGAGCGCACGCTCGAGGACGAGATGCTCGCCCAGGGCATCGTGGGGATCGCCGACGTGGACACCCGGGCGGTCGTCCGCCACATCCGGGAGCTCGGGGCCATGAAGGCCGGCATCTTCTCCGGTGACGCCGTGGTGGACGACGAGTCGATGCTCGCGATCGTCCGCGATCAGGAGCCCATGGCCGGGGCCTCCCTCGCCGGGGAGGTCTCGACGGACACGCCCTACGTCGTCGAGCCCGAAGGCCGGGTGCGCCACTCGGTGGCCGCGCTCGACCTGGGGATCAAGACCAACACCCCCCGCATGCTCACCGCACGCGGCGTGCGGGTGCACGTCCTGCCCTCCGACTCGACCCTGCAGGACGTCCTCGATCTCGACGTGGACGGGGTCTTCCTGTCCAACGGGCCGGGAGATCCGGCCACCGCCGACGCCGCGGTTCACCTGACCAAGGAGGTCCTGAGCCAGGGGATCCCGTTCTTCGGGATCTGTTTCGGCAACCAGATCCTGGGCAGGGCGCTCGGACTCGAGACCTACAAGATGAGGTTCGGCCACCGCGGCATCAACATCCCGGTGGTGGAGAAGGCCACGGGGACGGTCGCCATCACGTCCCAGAACCACGGGTTCGCCCTGCGTGCGCCGGAGACCGAGACCTGGGAGACACCCTGGGGCACGGCCACGGTCACGCACGTGTGCGCGAACGACGGGTCCGTCGAGGGCGTCGCCCTCACCGACGGCTCGGCGTTCTCCGTCCAGTACCACCCCGAGGCCGCGGCAGGTCCCCGCGACGCCGCCGATCTCTTCGACCGCTTCGTCAGCCTGCTCGACTCAGCGTCGGGCGACGCCGCCGACGGTTCCGCAGACTCCAGAAAGGGCTCGAACTGATGCCCCGCCGCACAGACATCAACCACGTCCTCGTCATCGGTTCCGGACCGATCGTCATCGGCCAGGCGTGTGAGTTCGACTACTCCGGGACGCAGGCGTGCCGGGTGCTCCGTGCCGAGGGCCTGCGGGTCACGCTCGTCAACTCCAACCCGGCGACGATCATGACCGACCCCGAGTTCGCGGACAGCACCTACATCGAGCCGATCACGCCCGAGTACATCGACAAGATCTTCACCAAGGAGGCGGCCGACGGGCACCCCGTCGACGCGGTGTTGGCGACCCTCGGGGGTCAGACCGCGCTCAACGCCGCCATGCAGCTCGATGCCCAGGGGATACTCGCCAAGCACGGCGTGGAACTGATCGGCGCCGACATCCCCGCCATCAACCGCGGCGAGGACCGGCAGACCTTCAAGGACATCGTCGCGAGTGTGGGCGGTGACTCCGCGCGCAGCGCCGTGTGCCACACCATGGAGGAGGTCCACGCGACCGTCGCCGAACTCGGTCTGCCCGTCGTGGTCCGACCGTCGTTCACCATGGGCGGGCTCGGCTCCGGCCTGGCCTACACCACCGAGGATCTCGAGCGGATCGCCGGCGGCGGCCTGTCCGCCTCGCCCACGGCGAACGTCCTCATCGAGGAGTCGATCCTCGGGTGGAAGGAGTTCGAACTCGAGCTCATGCGGGACAACAAGGACAACGTCGTCGTGGTGTGCTCCATCGAGAACGTCGACGCCCTCGGGGTCCACACCGGCGACTCGGTCACCGTCGCGCCGTCCATGACGTTGACTGATCGCGAGTATCAGGACATGCGCGACATCGGGATCGCGATCCTCCGCGCCGTCGGCGTCGACACCGGGGGGTGCAACATCCAGTTCGCCATCAACCCCGTGGACGGCCGGCTCGTCGTGATCGAGATGAACCCGCGCGTCTCCCGGTCCTCGGCCCTGGCCTCCAAGGCCACCGGCTTCCCCATCGCCAAGATCGCCGCCCGCCTCGCCATCGGGTACTCGCTCGACGAGATCACCAACGACATCACCGGTGAGACCCCGGCGTGCTTCGAACCGACCCTGGACTACGTGGTGGTCAAGGCTCCGCGGTTCGCCTTCGAGAAGTTCCCCGGCGCGGACGACACCCTCACCACCACCATGAAGTCGGTGGGCGAGGCGATGAGCCTGGGCCGCAACTTCCGCGAGGCGCTCGGCAAGGTGATGCGGTCCCTGGAGACCAAGGCCGCCGGCTTCTGGACGCTGCCCGACGAGACGATCGCGCCCGGCCGGTCGACCGACGTCGACGCCGTCCTCGCCGACCTGGTGCGCCCGACCGAGGGCCGCATCTACGACGTCGAACTCGCGCTGCGCCTCGGCGCGACCGTCGAACAGGTCCACGAGGCATCGGGACTCGACCCGTGGTTCCTCGAGGAGATCTCCGCCCTTGTCGAGCTCCGTCAGGAGATCGTCGACGCGCCCGTGGTCGATGCCGCGCTCCTGCGGCGCGCGAAGCACAACGGACTGTCCGACGCCCAGATCGCGGCCCTGCGGCCGGAGTTCGCCGGCCCCGAGGGCGTACGGCGCCTGCGTCACCGCCTCGCGGTGCGGCCCGTGTACAAGACGGTCGACACCTGTGCCGCGGAGTTCGAGGCCAAGACCCCGTACCACTACTCGACCTACGAACTCGACCCCGCCGCCGAGTCCGAGGTCGCGCCGCAGACCGAGCGCGAGAAGGTCATCATCCTGGGCTCGGGACCCAACCGGATCGGCCAGGGCATCGAGTTCGACTACTCCTGCGTGCACGCCGCGCTCACCCTGTCCGAGGCCGGGTACGAGACGGTCATGGTCAACTGCAACCCCGAGACGGTCTCGACCGACTACGACACCGCCGACCGCCTGTACTTCGAGCCGCTGACGTTCGAGGACGTCATGGAGGTCTACCACGCCGAGACCGAGTCGGGCACCGTCGCCGGTGTCCTGGTCCAACTCGGTGGCCAGACCCCGCTGGGCCTGGCGGCGCAGCTCGAGGAGGCCGGTGTCCCCATCGTGGGCACCAGCCCCTCGGCGATCGACCTGGCGGAGGACCGCCGAGAGTTCGGCGAGGTCCTCGTCAGGGCCGGTCTGCCCGCACCCGCGTTCGGCACCGCCATCAACGCCACGGAGGCCACGGAGATCGCGGCCCGGATCGGGTACCCCGTCCTCGTGCGCCCCTCGTATGTCCTGGGTGGACGGGGGATGGAGATCGTCTATGACGAGGACTCACTGCGGTCGTACATCGATCGTGCCACCGAGATCAGCCCGGATCGTCCCGTCCTGGTCGACCGCTTCCTCGATGACGCGGTCGAGATCGACGTGGACGTGCTGTGCGACGGCACCGAGGTCTACCTGGGTGGCGTCATGGAACACATCGAGGAGGCCGGTATCCACTCCGGCGACTCCGCCTGCGCGCTCCCGCCCATCACCCTGGGGCAGGACGACATCGATCGCGTGCGCCGTTCCAGTGAGGCGTTGGCGTTCGGGATCGGCGTCAAGGGACTGCTCAACGTGCAGTACGCGATCAAGGACGACGTGCTGTACGTCCTGGAGGCCAATCCCCGGGCCAGTCGCACGGTGCCGTTCGTCTCCAAGGCGACCGGCGTGCACCTCGCCAAGGCGTGCGCCCGCATCATGATGGGCGAGACGATCGCCGAGCTCAAGGCCGAAGGCCTCCTGCCGTCCGACCGGGACGGCGGATCGCTCCCGGCGGACGCGCCCGTCGCGGTCAAGGAAGCGGTCCTCCCGTTCAACCGCTTCCGCACACCCGAGGGCAACCCCGTGGACTCACTGCTGAGTCCGGAGATGAAGTCGACCGGGGAGGTCATGGGCATCGGTCCCGACTTCGCCGTCGCCTTTGCCAAGGGCCAGCTCGCGGCCGAGGGGGTGCTCCCGACGTCCGGGACCGTGTTCGTCTCCGTCGCGAACAGGGACAAGCGCTCGATGGTGTTCCCGGCGCAACGGCTGGCCGCGCTCGGGTTCACCGTCCTGGCCACCGAGGGCACCGCGCTCATGCTCCGGCGGTACGGGATCGCCTGCGAGACCGTCGCGAAACTCACCGAGGCCGGGGGTGGGCCGGTCGACGACAAGGGTGACCCGGTCCGGACGATCGTCGACAGGATCCACGCGGACGAGGTCGACCTGATCCTGAACATCGCCTCCTCCACCGGGGGCACCAGGGCCGACGGACACGAGATCCGTTCGGCCGCGATCACCCGGCGGGTCCCGTGTGTCACCACGGTCCAGGGCGCGACCGCGGCGGTCCACGGTATCGAGGCGATCCGGCGCGGCGACGTCACCGTCAGCCCCCTGCAGGAGCTGCACAGCGGGTTCGCCGCCCGATGACCGACGGAACGTCCCGGGTCTCCTTCGGGGCGCGGCTCCACGGCGCGGTCCGGGCCCGGGGAAACCTCTGCGTGGGCATCGACCCGCACCCGGCTCTCCTCGAGGCCTGGGGGCTGGGTGTGGACGCCGTGGGTGTCCGCGAGTTCTCCCGTCGATCGCTGGAGGCCTTCGGGGATCTCGTGCCGGCGATCAAACCCCAGGTGGCGTTCTTCGAGGAGCACGGATCCGCCGGGTTCGCGGTCCTCGAGGAGGTGCTGGCGTCGATCGTCGAGGCCGGAGCTCTGTCGATCGCGGACGCCAAGCGCGGGGACATCGGTTCGACGATGGCCGGGTACGCACGGGCGTGGCTGGCGGAGGGCTCACCTCTGGCGTGTGACGCGCTCACGGTGTCCCCGTACCTCGGGGTGGCATCGCTCGACGCGGCCTTCGACGCCGCCACGGCGAACGACCGCGGGTTGTTCGTGTTGGCCCGCACCTCCAACCCGGAGGCGGTGGGACTGCAGGCGGCCACCGGGCCCTCCGGGACGGTCGCGCAGATGGTGGTGGACGAGGTGGGCCACCGGAACGCCGCGTCGGGGCCCGGGGCGCCGGGCTCGTTCGGTGTGGTGGTGGGCGCGACGGTCGCCGAGCCTCCGCGACTGGACGATCTCTCCGGTCCGGTTCTCATGCCGGGGGTGGGGGAGCAGGGGGGGACCGCCGAGGACGTCCGGAGGATCGCCGGACCCGCGTTACCCCGCACCCTCGTCAACGTCTCCCGGCACGTCCTGCGTTCCGGTCCGGACGTCGGGGCGATGCGCGCGGTGGTCCGCGACCTGGCCGAGACCTACCGGTTCGCCGGATCCGACTGACTCGTCAGCCGTCCCAGCGGTCGGCTGGAGTCACAGGGGCCCCGTGTGCCGCGCTGATCCATGACGCGGTCGCGCGATTTCGGGCGGTTCGGTTCGCGGCGGCGGACCGCCGACGTTAGTCTTCTCCTCACCTCACACGTCAATGCGCAGTTCAGGCGGGGTGCCACGCCGGGCCCCGCGCGAGGACGAGGCCACTCGGCCGCGTACTGTTGCTGAGGTCATCAGGCCCGACGCCGTGCCGGTCTCCCGCGAGGGGGGCGGACTCGCCCGGGTACGGTGAGCACGAGGGAGCGCCCGCTCCCGGACGCGCTCCGCAGCCCGCGGACGCGCCGGGGACGGTCACCGCACACCACACGTGGATGTCCTACGGTGGACACCCGCGTGAGTCATGAGACACACACGAACGAGACGGAGGAATTGTGGCCCTTCCCCAGTTGACCGATGAGCAGCGCGCCGCTGCTCTGGAGAAGGCGGCTGCCGCCCGTCGCGCCCGGGCTGAGCTCAAGGAGCGCCTGAAGCGTGGTGGCACCGACCTCAAGCAGGTGCTCAAGGATGCCGAGAGTGACGAGATCCTCGGCAAGATGAAGGTCTCGGCGCTGCTCGAGGCCCTGCCCAAGGTCGGCAAGGTCAAGGCGCAGGAGATCATGACCGAGCTGGAGATCGCACCGACGCGTCGCCTGCGTGGTCTCGGAGATCGCCAGCGCCGCGCACTGCTCGAGCGGTTCGACTTCACGGTCGACTGATCGACGCATGAACACACCGTCGTCCGGGGTCTCGTCCCCGGAAGCGGCGGCGAAGAGGGGCCGGCTGATCGTCTTGGCCGGCCCCTCCGCCGTCGGCAAGTCAACTGTCGTGGCGCGCCTCCGCGATCGCGTCCCGGACCTCTTCTTCAGCGTGTCGATGACCACCCGGGACCCCCGTCCCGGGGAGGTCGACGGTCGCGACTACCACTTCGTCAGCACGGAGGAGTTCCGTCGCGCCGTCGAACAGGGACGGATGCTCGAGTGGGCGGAGATCCACCGCGGTCTCCAGCTCTCGGGTACCCCCGCGGAGCCGGTTCGTCACGCCCTCGCGGAGGGGCGTCCGGTCCTCATCGAGGTCGACCTCGCCGGCGTCCGGCAGATCCGGGACTCCATTCCGGAGGGACGGACCGTGTTCCTGTCGCCCCCCTCGTGGGAGGAGCTCGAAGTCCGTCTGCGGGGCAGAGGTACCGAACCTCACGAGGTCGTCGCCCGCAGGCTCGAGACCGCCAAGGTCGAGATGGCCGCGCGGGACGAGTTCGACGAGGTCGTCGTCAACGACGAACTCGAGGCCGCGGTCGATGAGTTGGTATCATTGCTGGTCGGCCAAGACTGACGCCGAATCCGACGCCCGAGCACCACACAGGCCAGAGCACCACCCAGGCTGGACCCCAGAGGAGAACCCATAGTGGCCACCATCGAAGCAGCACCGGCAGCGCCGTTGTACGACACCCCGATCGGGATCACCAATCCGCCGATCGACGAGCTCCTCGAGCGGGCGTCCTCCAAGTACGCACTGGTGATCTTCGCCGCCAAGCGCGCACGTCAGATCAACTCGTACTACAACCAGATCGAGGAGGGCATCCTCGAGTACGTCGGCCCGCTGGTCGACCCGGCGCTCCACGAGAAGCCGCTGACCATCGCGCTGCGCGAGCTCCATTCCGACCTGCTCGACTGCGCCGAGGGAGAGTGACCCCTCCCGGGGGCGATGGGCGCCGTACCCGCGTCGTCGTCGGCGTCGGGGGCGGGATCGCCGCCTACAAGTCGTGTGGTCTGATCAGGCTCCTCACCGAGTCCGGGTGCCACGTCGACGTCGTCCCCACCGAGGCGGCCCTGAACTTCGTCGGGTCCGCCACCTTCGAGGCCCTGTCGGGCAACCCGGTCTCGACCGGTGTGTTCTCCGACGTTCCCTCGGTCCGCCACGTCGCCCTCGGGCAGCGGGCGGACCTCGTCGTCGTCGCCCCCGCGACCGCGGACCTGCTCGCGCGGGTCGCGTCCGGGCGCGCGGACGATCTGCTCACCTCCACCCTGTTGACCGCGCGGTGTCCGGTCCTTCTCGCGCCGGCGATGCACACCGAGATGTGGGAACACCCGGCGACGAGGCGCAACGTCGCCACCCTCCGCACAGACGGCGTCCATGTGATGCCCCCCGCCTCCGGCCGACTCACCGGATCCGACACCGGCGCCGGCCGGCTCCCCGAACCCGCCGACATCGCCCGTCTGTCGAGACTGCTGCTCGACGGCGGGACCCTTCCGTGGGACCTGGCCGGGCGCCACGTCGTGGTGACGTCCGGCGGCACCCGTGAGGAGATCGATCCCGTCCGTTTCCTCGGCAATCGCAGTTCCGGGAAACAGGGACACGCCATCGCCGCGATCGCCGCGGCGCGGGGAGCCCGCGTCACCCTGGTGACCTCCTCCGATCTGCCGGTGCCGGCCGCCGTCGAGGCGATCCACATCGACTCGGCCCTCGAGATGCGGGACGCCACCCTCTCGGCCGCGGCCGACGCCGATGTGGTGATCAAGGCCGCGGCGGTGGCCGACTTCCGCCCGACCGACGTGTCGTCCTCCAAACTCAAGAAGGACAGCGGATCCGAACCGGCCCAGATCCGGTTGGAACGCAATCCGGACATCCTCGCCGGGCTCGTCGCGGCCCGCGCGTCCGGGGAGATCCCCGCGGGCTGCGTCCTGGTGGGGTTCGCCGCCGAGACCGGCGATTCGACGGGGTCCGTCCTCGACCACGGCCGGGCGAAGCTCGCCCGGAAGGGGTGCGACCTCCTCGTCGTCAACGAGGTCGGGCGGGGCACCACCTTCGGACAGGACGTGAACGGCGGCTGGATCCTCGACGCCGCGGGCGGGGAGGTGTCGGTGGACAGGGCGAGCAAGGATCTGCTGGCCGGGCGGATCCTCGACGCGGTGGTGTCCGTGACCGAGTCACCATCCGCGCGGACCACCACGGACCGCACCGACTAGTCTGACCCCACGCGATCGACCGATCACACGCACCCGGCACCAGGAAGAGAGAACCACTGTGACGCAGGCACGTCGGCTGTTCACCAGCGAGTCCGTGACCGAGGGGCATCCGGACAAGATCTGTGACGCGATCTCCGATGCCATCCTGGACGCGATGCTGACGCAGGACCCCGAGGCCCGCGTCGCCGTCGAGACGATGGTGACCACCGGGATGGTGCACGTGGCCGGTGAGGTCAAGACGACCGGGTACGTCGAGATCCCGCAGCTCATCCGCGAGAAGATCGTCGAGGTCGGTTACGACTCCTCCGACAAGGGCTTCGACGGAGTCTCCTGTGGTGTGTCGATCTCGATCGGACAGCAGTCCCCGGAGATCGCCCAGGGTGTGGACACCTCCCACGAGGCACGGACCTCCAGCGATCCGGTCGAGGACGCGATCGCCCGGCAGGGCGCCGGTGACCAGGGCCTGATGTTCGGTTACGCGTGCTCGGACACCCCGGAACTCATGCCGTTGCCCATCGCTCTGGCCCACCGCCTCTCGCGGCGGCTGACCGAGGTCCGCAAGGACGGCACGCTGGCGTACCTGCGCCCGGACGGCAAGACCCAGGTGACCATCGAGTACGACGGCGAGCGCGCGGTCAGGCTGGACACGATCGTCATCTCCACGCAGCACGCACCCGAGATCGACCTGGAGACGACGCTGCGCGACGACCTCACCGAGCACGTCATCGGGCCGGTCCTCGCCGAGGCCGCGGCCGGTATCGAGACCGGCGACTTCCGCCTCCTGGTCAACCCGACGGGTCGGTTCGTCCTGGGCGGCCCGATGGGCGACGCCGGCCTGACCGGGCGCAAGATCATCGTGGACACCTACGGCGGGATGGCCCGTCACGGCGGCGGTGCGTTCTCCGGCAAGGACCCGTCGAAGGTCGACCGCTCCGCGGCGTACGCCATGCGGTGGGTCGCCAAGAACATCGTCGCGGCCGGGTTGGCCGAGCGTGTCGAGGTCCAGGTCGCGTACGCGATCGGCAAGGCCGCCCCGGTGGGGCTGTTCGTCGAGGCGTTCGGGACCGAGAAGGTCGACATCGCGGTCCTGCAGGAGGCGGTCTCCTCGGTGTTCGATCTGCGTCCCGGTGCGATCATCCGCGACCTCGACCTCAAGCGCCCGATCTACGCCGGGACGGCGGCCTACGGTCACTTCGGTCGGACCGACCTGGACCTGCCCTGGGAGAGGACCGACCGCGTCGACGAACTCAAGCAGGCCGTCGGGCGCTGACGACCGCCCCGGGTGTCGGATCGGGGTGCGAGGATCCGAGGCCGTGACCACGACTCGCCCGGCGGCCCGGGTCGCGGCGGCTGACGCCCCCGTGGCCCGGGTGCTTCCGCTGCTCGGAGTTCCGCACCTGGACAGGGAGTTCGACTACCTGGTCCCGGTATCCCTGGCCGATCAGGCGATCCCGGGGACGCGCGTCC
>NZ_JAALDV010000174.1:0-9911 GCF_014145045.1 Dietzia sp. DQ12-76 | reverse complement strand
CTGCGCGTCGGGGCCGACCCCGTGCCGACCGCGGGCCGCACCGACCCCGCACACGGTCGCTCAGGAACCGAGCGATCCCGCCGGCAGGGAGCCCCCTGAGAGTGATCCCGTCCCGCCGGTGAACCCGTCCTTCCACGCCACGACCGTCGACGGCCGCGGCTGGCTGGTGCCGCCGTCCGGCCAGTGGGAGGCGGGGTTCTCGATCGAGGCCCCGTCCTTCTCCCCGGGGTGCTGGACGTTGACGATCGCCCGATCGGAGAAGACGAGCGGACCGCAGGTCTCCGCACCCACGGGAACGGTGAGGAACAACTTGGTCTCGCCCCGGTTCGGTCCCTCGGTGGCCACCGAGTAGAGCCCGTCGTTGAATCCGAGCGCGTTGCCGTCGGTCGACACCCACAGCCCACCGGCGGGGTCGAAGGCCACGTTGTCCGGGCAGGAGATCGGGCTGACCTTGGACTTGTCGAAGCCGCCGAAGTAGGTGTCGGCGGCCGCGGGGTCGCCGCAGACCAGGAGCAGGTTCCAGCCGAAGGTCGTACCGGCGTGGTCGTCGGTGATCTCGACGACCTGACCGTGCTTGTTGTCGTGCCTGGGGTTGGCCTCGTCGACCTGGCCGACGGTGCGGCGGGTGTTGTTGGTCAGGGCCAGGTAGACCTTGCCGGTCGAGGGGCTGGGCTCGACGTCCTCCGGGCGGTCCATCTTGGTGGCGCCGACCGCGTCTCCCGCCATGCGTGTGTACACGGCGACCTCCTCGGCGCTCATGCCGGGGACGTGGGAGACGGCGTTGCCGGCGGAGTCGACGGTCAGGAGCGGGATCCAGGCACCCGTACCGTCGAATGCGCCGTCCGAGGGGAGGGCGCCCGTCCCGTCGATCTCGGACTCCGGGGAGTTGCCGGTGAAGGTGGCCACGTAGAGGGTCCCCTCGTCGAGGATCCTCATGTTCTGTTCCCGGGCCGCCGGGGTCCGCCCCGGCACCATCGTCCGGCTGGAGATGAACTTGTACAGGTAGTCGAATCGCTCGTCGTCGCCGGAATAGATGACGACGGTGCCGTCCGCCGTCACGTGGACCGTCCCGCCCTCGTGCTTGAACCGGCCGAGCGCCGAGTGCTTGACGGGCGTGGAATCCGGGTTCCACGGGTCGACCTCGACGACGTAGCCGAAGCGGTTGACCTCGTTGGGTTCGACCGCCAGGTCGAAGCGGCTGTCGAAGCGTTCCCACTTGCGCCCGGACTCGCCGACCGACACCCCGTAGCGCCGGAGGGCCTCCACCCGCGCCGGGTCGGTGACGGAGCCGGTGGTGCCGAAGTACTGGTTGAAGTTCTCCTCGCCGGACAGGACCGTCCCCCAGGGGGTGTGGCCGCCGGCGCAGTTGTTGAGGGTGCCCAGCACGCGGGTCCCGGTGGGGTCGGCGGTGGTCCGGGTCAGCGGGCCGACGGCGGGGCCACGCAACTCGAACGGCGTCGTCGCGGTGATGCGGCGGTTGTACGAGCCCATCACGGGATCGAGCCCGCCGTCGTACCGTCGGCTGGCGAGTTCCACCACCGTCAGGCCGTGTGCGGCCCAGGCGATCTCGACCTGCTCCCGGGTGGGGGCCGCGGAGTCGTATCCGCGGAACATCATGGGTTCGGTCGTGTACTCGTGGTTGACCGTGAGCAGGAACCTCTCGTCACGGTCGTCCATGGGGAACAGGACCGCCAGGTCGCAGTTGAAGCCGTACTGCACCGCCTGCGCGGCGGCCGACTGGTTCTCGAAGTCGAAGGCGGGGCCTCCGGGGATCACCGGATCTCCCCACCGGATCACCACGTCGCTGGAGTGCCCGGCCGGCACCGTGACGGCGTCGGCGGTGTTGGGCGCCACGGGGACGAAGCCGGTGTCGAGTGTGCCCCCGCCGGCCGATCCGAGAGCGCCCGCCGACCCGGTGCCGAGGGAACCCTGCGCGGCGGCGGTGGTCGGCAGAACCTGCGTGGCCCCCACGGCGAGCGCGACCACGCCGGCCGCCTTGAGGGCCCCACGGCGGCTGATCTCGGCGGCGACGTCGCCGAAGTACGGATTCCCGCTGGCGTTGGGGGCGGGTGACGCGCACTGGTCGCCGCACCTGTACAGGCAGGTCAGGTGCTGGCGGCTGGAGATGCCGGGCGTGGCGATCGGAAGCGGGCGGCGGACTGACAATGGTTCTCCCTGAGGACGTGTGGGTGCGCACGGGCGCACGAGGACGGTGTGACCCTAGGGAGGGCGGGCGACGGCACGGGCGTGGTGAGGACACGTGCGGATGAACTATGGGCGCAGTGCCGGTGAACTCCGGTGTCGTGGCGCTACAGTCGTCGTGTCAACCCTCTACTCGGATCGTCCGGCACGTTCCTGCCGGTGAAGGGAAAGTGCTCGCCATGGCTTCGGTGACCTTCGAGAACGTGTCCATCGTCTATCCGGGCGCCGCACGGCGCAGTGTGGACCGGCTCGATCTGGAGATCGCCGACGGCGAGTTCCTGGTCCTGGTCGGCCCGTCCGGTTGCGGCAAGTCCACCACCCTCCGTGCGCTCGCCGGGTTGGAGGACGTCTCGGCCGGTCGCATCCTCATCGGCGACAAGGACGTGACCGGGATGGAGCCCAAGGACCGGGACATCGCGATGGTGTTCCAGAACTATGCGCTCTACCCGCACTACACGGTGCGCGAGAACATGGGTTTCGCGCTCAAGCTGGCCAAGGCGTCCAAGAAGGAGATCGCCGAGCGGGTGGACCGCGCCGCCGAGATGCTCGATCTCACGGCCTACCTCGACCGGAAGCCCAAGGAGCTCTCCGGCGGACAGCGTCAACGCGTCGCCATGGGCCGGGCGATCGTGCGCAACCCGCAGGTGTTCCTGATGGACGAGCCGCTGTCGAACCTGGACGCCAAGCTCCGGGTGGCCACCCGCGCCCAGATCGCCAAACTGCAGCGTGACCTGCGCACCACCATGATCTACGTGACCCACGACCAGGTCGAGGCCATGACGATGGGGGACAGGGTGGCGGTGCTCAAGGACGGTGTCCTGCAGCAGGTCGACACGCCTCGGGAGCTCTACCACAATCCGGTCAACGCCTTCGTCGCCGGTTTCATCGGATCGCCGTCGATGAACCTCTTCGACGCCCCCGTCGCCGACGGCAGGGTCGCCCTGGAGGGGTTCGGCGAGCAGGTCCCGGCCGGCACCGGGGCGACGGTCACGGTGGGGGTGCGGCCCGAACACCTGCGGATCGCCGGGGACGGGGACGGGTTGAGAGTCACCGTCGACCTCGTCGAGGAGTTGGGCGCGGACAGCTACCTGCACTGCTCCACGGGGGACGGCCACCCGGTGGTCTACCGGGCCGAGTCGGGCGACCACCCGGGGAAGGGCGAGACCATGTTCCTGGCCGCGCTCGACGGTGAGGTCCGCTTCTTCGATGTGGAGACCGGTCTGCGGCTGCGCTGACCACCGACCGCGGTGACCGACCGCAACACATGTTGTTGTTAAAGTGTCTTCTGTGATCTGAGTCTCGTCGCCCCCACGGTGGCGGGACGGCGGTGAGTCGGCGAGGTGACCGCTCGTGGTCCTACGTACAGGCCCCCGGTGGGTTACGCTCAGCGGGACCTCAGAGAGACCGGCGTCACAGTGAGACCGGGATCACCCGTCCGTCGGCACACGTCGGCGGTAGGCGAGACACGACAGTAGGAGAGAGCGCATGGCCGTTCACGGCAGGTTCCTCAAGGCGGCGGCGGCCGCATCGATGGTCGCGATGGTATCCGCGGCATGCACCAACGGTGGTGGTGGAGAGTCCGACGAGCAGACGGAGGCCGGCACCTCGGGGGTCGGCCCGATCACCTTCGCGATGGGCAGCAACGACACGGACAAGCTCCGTCCCGTGATCGACCAGTGGAACGCGGAGAACCCCGACCAGGAGGTCACCCTCCGCGAGCTCCCCGCCGAGCAGGACGGACAGCGCGACACACTCACGCAGTCCCTCCAGACCGAGAGCGGCGAGTACGACGTGTTCGCGCTCGACGTCACGGACACCGCCTACTTCGCGGCCAACGGGTGGCTGCAGCCGATCGAGGGCGACACCGAGATCGACACCTCCGGCCTGATCGAGGCCGCCGTGGACTCGGCGACCTACAACGGCACGCTCTACGGCATCCCGCAGAACACCAACGCGCAGCTGCTGTACTACCGCACCGACCTCCAGCCCGAGGCCCCCGCCGACTGGGACGCGCTGGTCGCGTCCTGTGAGGCCGCCGAGGGAGCCGACGTCGACTGCCTGCAGACGCAGCTCAGCCTCTATGAGGGCCTCACCGTCGCCGCGACCCAGTTCATCCACAGCTGGGGCGGCCAGGTCGTGGGCGACGACGGGCAGACCCCGGAGCTCGACACCGACCAGGCTCGCGCCGGCCTCACCGCGCTGGTCGACGCCTACCAGAACGGCGTGATCCCCCCGCAGACCGACGCCTTCACGGAAGAGGAGACCGCACAGGGCTTCCTCGCCGGCGAGACCATGTACTCGTACAACTGGCCGTACATGTACGAGTCGGGCCAGTCCGATCCCACCTCGCAGGTCCAGGGTCGGTTCGAGGTCGCGCCGATCGTCGGTCAGGATGGCGCGGGCCGGTCGACTCTCGGTGGCTACAACAACGCCATCAACGTGTTCTCCGAGAACAAGGCCACCGCTCAGGCGTTCCTCGAGTACATCATCTCGGAGGACGTCCAGATGAGCTTCGCCGAGCAGTCGTTCCCGCCGGTCCTGTCCTCGATCTACGACGACGAGGCGCTGCAGCAGCAGTTCCCGTACATGCCGGCCCTCAAGGCGGCGCTCGAGAACGCCGAGCCGCGCCCGGTCACGCCGTACTACCCGGCGGTGTCCAAGGCGATCCAGGACAACACCTTCGCCGCACTGCGTGGCGAGAAGAGCGTCGAGCAGGCACTCACCGACATGAGCGCCGCGATCGACCAAGCGGCTCAGTGACACCAGAGTCCGGACGGCAGTGATGACGACACGGCGCTGATGGGCCCCGGGGTACTATCCCGGGGCCCATCGGCCGTCGTGGTGAGGGCGGGCGCGATCCGATGAGGAGCTGCAGCGATGACGACGAGTGAGAAGGCCCCGGCGCCACTGGTCGAGAAGAGGTTCGACTGGCGACCGGTGTGGATGGTGGGTCCCGCCCTCGCGATCCTCGCGGTGGTGATCGGCTACCCCGTCGTCCGTGCGGTGTACCTGTCCTTCCGGGCCGACCGGGGCCTCGACCCCGCCACCGGGATGTTCTCCGACGGCGGTTTCGCGGGTTTCCAGCACTATCTCTACTGGCTCACCCAGGCGTGCCCGGCGAGGGGCGGCGACGGCACCGTCCCGTGTCCGCCCGGCGTCTCGGCCGTCGACTTCTGGCCCGCGATGGGCAACACCCTGTTCTTCACCGTCACCACCGTCTCACTCGAGACGGTCCTCGGCTTCGCCATGGCAGTGGTCATGGGCAAGAGCATCTGGGGGCGGTCCCTCCTGCGCGCGGCGGTCCTCGTCCCGTGGGCCATCCCCACGGCGGTCACCGCCAAGCTGTGGGCGTTCATCTTCGCCCCCAACGGCATCGCCAACACGATGCTGGGCACCAACATCGCCTGGACCACCGACCCGTTCTACGCCCGCATGGCGATCATCGTGGCGGACGTGTGGAAGACCGCGCCCTTCATGGCTCTGCTGATCCTCGCCGGGCTGCAGATGATCCCCGGGGACGTCTACGAGGCCGCCCGGGTCGACGGCGCCTCCCGATGGCAGCAGTTCACCAGGATCACACTGCCGCTCGTGCGTCCGGCGCTCATGGTGGCGATCCTGTTCCGGACCCTGGACGCCCTGCGCATGTACGACCTGCCCGTGATCCTCGTGTCGGCCAACTCGGGCTCGCCCACCGCGACGGTCTCCATGCTGGTGGTCAACGAGATGCGGATGGGCAACTTCAACAGCGCCTCCGCGATATCGACGCTGGTGTTCCTGCTGATCTTCGCCGTGGCGTTCGTGATGGTGAAGTTCCTCGGCGCGAACGTCGTCGATGACCGCACCGGCAAGAAGGAGGAGATCCGGTGAGTCACCGAGCGCCCGACCAGTCCACGTCGTCCCTCACGCGGTCGACCACCTCGTCGTCACGATCAGGCGCGCACGATCGGGACCGCGCCGACGACCTGCGCCCACCCCGCAAGCCGCTCGGGCCGAGGATCGGCACCTATGTCGGGGCCCTGCTCATCCTGATCTGGGGCCTGGCGCCGTTCTACTGGATGCTCGTCACCGCGTTCCGCGACAACCGGTTCGTGTTCTCCGCCAGCCCCGTGCCCTCGCACCTCACCCTGGACAATTTCCGCGAGGCGCTGGCGACGGACGCGGGTAACAACTTCTTCGGCGCGATCATCAACTCGGTGATCATCAGTTCCATCACCACCGCGCTGGCGTTGCTCTTCGGCGTGTTCACGGCCTACGCGCTCGCGCGGGTGGACTTCCGAGGCAAGTTCCTCGTCACCGGCGTCATCCTGGCCGCGTCGATGTTCCCCGGTGTCGCGCTGGTCACGCCGCTGTTCCAGTTGTTCACCGACATCGGGTGGATCGGCACCTATCAGGCGCTCATCATCCCCAACATCTCGTTCGCGCTGCCGCTGACCATCTACACGCTGACCTCGTTCTTCAACGACCTGCCGTGGGAGCTGGAGGAGGCCGCTCGCGTCGACGGAGCCACGCGCGGCCAGGCCTTCATCAAGATCATCCTGCCGCTCGCCGCGCCGGCTCTGTTCACCACCGCCATCCTGGCGTTCATCATCACGTGGAACGAGTTCCTGCTGTCACAACAGCTGTCCAACTCCTCGACCGAGCCGGTCACCGTGGCGATCGCGCGGTTCTCGGGGGTCAACCCCTACATCCCGCCGCACGCCGCGATCATGGCGGCGGGCGCGCTCGTCACCGTCCCGCTGGTGATCATGGTGCTGATCTTCCAGCGACGGATCATCTCCGGCCTCACCGCCGGCGGTCTGAAGAGCTGACCCGGCCGTGGCGCGGAGCGGTGGGGACGCACTCGGAACCCGGCAGCGGCTGGAGGTCCTGGGCGGGTTCGTGGGGTTCTTCACCGTGATCGCACTGGTCAACGCGGTCGGCCTGATCGTGGCCGGGCGCCCGTCGATCCTCGCCTCGTTCGTGCTGGTGCTCATGCTCGCGGCGTCCTGGTACACCTTCCGCGTGTGGCGGCGCGCCGACCGCGCCGTGGGCCGCGGCTGACCCGGGCGTCAGCGGTCGTCCCGCCAGGCCACCAGCGACTCCACCAGGTCCAGCGGGTACTCGGGCCCGTTGAGGCCCACGGTGAACAGCGTGACGCCCTCGGCCACCAGGGCATCGGCCGAGCGCCGCGCCTCGTCCGCGGAGGAGGCGCCGCCGATCTCGGTGGAGCGTTCGATCTCACCGGGGTCCCGGCCGACGTCGGCGCAGTGCCGGGCCAGCACCGCGGACTTGTGCCGGTAGGTCTCCACGTCCACGAACGAGTGCCAGATGTCGGCATGGCGGGCGACGTGCCTGAGCGTCTTGCGCTCGCCCCCGCCGCCCAACAGCACCGGGATGTGCCGGGTCGGGGCAGGGGTGAGCCGGGCGAGGCGCCGCTCGATCCGGTCGAGGGAGTCCCCGAGGTCGTCGAGACGCGACCCCTTGGTCCCGAAGTCGTACCCGTACTCGGCGTAGTCCCGCTCGAACCACCCGCTGCCCAGCCCCAGGATCAGCCGCCCGCCCGAGATGTGGTCGACCGTGCGGGCCATATCGGCCAGCAGGTCCGGGTTCCGGTAGCTGTTGCAGGTGACCAGCGCGCCGATCTCGACCCGCTCGGTCTGCTCGGCCCAGGCGGCGAGCGTGGTCCAGCACTCGAAGTGCGCGCCGTCGGGGTCGCCGTAGAGCGGATAGAAGTGGTCCCAGTTGAAGACGACGTCCACACCCGCGTCCTCGGACCGACGGACGGCATCGCGCAGGAGCTCGTAGTCGGGCGCGTGCTGCGGTTGCAGTTGGACGGCGATGCGGACCGGGCGTTCGGTGTTCGGGGTCATGCGCCCAGTGTGGTCCGTTCCGCCGCCCCGCGCACCCGACGCGCACCCGACCCTGGCCACCGTGCGCCCGACCAGGCCCGGCGTGCGCGGTCGCTACCGCTCGCGCTCGAGGACGAACCAGAAGTGCTCGCCCTCGTGGAGGGTCCCCCGGCCGTTCATCACGGCCAGCAGGGTGTCGGGATCGACGACGGCGAAGTGGTCGATCACCGGCAGCCGGTCGTAGACCATCGACGCGCACGGGCGGCCGCGGAACGAGACCTCCCACAGCGACGCCCCGCCTCCGCCCGTGGCGGAGGTGTCCGGGACAACGGACCCCGAGTCGTCGGTGACGAGGATCGGGTCCACCTTGTGCGGGTCGGTGAAGTCCTTTCCCCACCATCGCATCTGCCCGAGCATCGCGAACATCGGATGCCCGGTGTCGAGGCCGGCGCCCCTCCACCGGCTGCCGGCGATCGCGTCGATCCGGGCGGGCTCGAGTGAGTCCCAGAGCGTCGTCACCCGGTCGGTGGGGACGGTCTCCAGGGCCCGGATCGCCTCCAGCTCGTCGGCGTGCGGTGCGCTCACAGCCCGTAGGTCTTCCCGATGATGTCCCGCTGGATCTCGTTGGTGCCGCCGTAGATCGTGGAGACGACGGCCTGGCGCACCAGGCGTTCCATGCCGTACTCGGTGGCGTAGCCGTAGCCGCCCATCGACTGCATGCACTCGAGCGTCACGCGTTTGCTCAGCTCGGTCGCCTTGAGCTTGGCCATGGAGGCCTCGCGGGGGAGCAGGGCCGCGGGGTCCGACTCGTCGACCTTCCTGGCCACGGCGTAGACCAGCAGGCGGGTGGCCTCGATCTCGGTGGCCAGGTCGGCCATGCGGTGCCGGATGACTTGGAACGACCCGACGGGTCGGCCGAACTGTTCGCGTTCACGGATGAACGTCAGGCAGTCGTCGAAGGCCCGCTGCGCCACCCCGAGCTGCATGGCGGCCAGGATGAGCCGCTCGATGTTGAGCCCGGCCATGAGCTGCTTCCAGCCGCCCCCGACCTCGCCGATCACGGACTCGGCGGGCAGGCGTACGTCGGTGAAGTAGAGGTCGTTGACCTCTCTACCGCCCATGGTGTCGATACCGCTCATCTGCAGCCCCTCGACGTCGGCGGGGACGTCGAACATGGTGATTCCCTCGTGTTTGGCGCCGGTCGAGTCGGTGCGCGCCACCAGCAGGATGCGGTCGGCGAAGTGGGCGTTGGAGCACCAGGTCTTCTGTCCGGTGATCACCCAGTCGTCACCGTCGCGGACGGCCTTGCAGCGCAGCGCGGCCACGTCGGACCCGGCGCCGGGCTCGGACATGGAGATGGCCAGGGTGCCGCCCGCGACGACCAGTTCGAGGGCCCGCTTGCGCTGCTCCTCGGTGCCGAACTTCTGGATCGCCGCCGCGGTGATGAGGGTGGGGCCGATGCCTCCGATCGGGGCGAGGCCGCGCAACGAGCGTTCGAGCAGGAGGCAGAGTTCCACGGCCCCCGCGTCGGCGCCCCCGTACTCCTCGGGCACGGTCAGGCCCAACCAGCCCAGCTCGGCCATTTTTGCGTAGATCTCGGGGGAGTGGGTGCCGCCCTCGGTGGTGAGCTGCCCTCTCTTCTCGACGCTGCCGACCTCGCGCGCGCAGAAGTCGTCGATGGATCTGGCGAAGTCCTGCTGCTCCTCGGTGAGGATGTCGAACACGGCTGGCCTCGGCTTTCTGACAGGGGGTGACGGTGGCGGGCAGGGTGGACTACTGTGGCCCGTATCACCGTAGGCTACATCAAATATATGTGATCGAGAATGGAGTGAAGTCGAATGACGACAACCGAGCCCAGCAAGACCGGCCCCGCGTTCGCGA
>NZ_JAALDV010000173.1:0-4244 GCF_014145045.1 Dietzia sp. DQ12-76 | reverse complement strand
CCCCCGTCCGGAGCCGGCGCCGGACAGGCCCGGGCGATCCGGTCGGGCCGGTCCGCCAGGCCCGCCCGGTCACGGAGGTCGGCCCCCTGAGGACGGTTCCCCGGACACTGAACGGGCGGAGAACAGCCTCGGCACGCTGCTGGCGGGGCTTGACGTGGCCGCGCTCCCGGCCGACCTCGCCGCAGAGCTCGAGGACGTGACCGACCGGGTGGCGATGGCCCGGAGTTTCTACAACGACGCGGTCCGCGACACGAGGAACCTCCGCGAGCAGGGCACCGTGAGAGCGTTCCGGCTGGCGGGACGCGCACCGATGCCCGACTACGTCGAACTCGTCGACCACCCACCTGCGGGAGGCTGACCCCGCACGGTGGGGCGGCGGTTGGGGAACCGAGGTCAGGGCGACCTACACTGGACGCCTACCACGAGTCATCGACGCCAGGAAAGGCCTATTTCGTGAGCGAGCCGCAGTCCACCGAGAACACCACCGGAACCGCACGCGTCAAGCGAGGTATGGCCGAGATGCTCAAGGGTGGCGTCATCATGGACGTCGTGACCGCCGAGCAGGCGAAGATCGCCGAGGACGCCGGCGCCGTGGCCGTCATGGCCCTCGAGCGCGTCCCCGCCGACATCCGCGCCCAGGGCGGGGTCGCGCGGATGAGCGACCCCGACCTCATCGACGGGATCATCGACGCCGTCTCCATCCCCGTGATGGCCAAGGCGCGCATCGGTCACTTCGTCGAGGCACAGATCCTCCAGGCGCTCGGCGTGGACTACGTCGACGAGTCCGAGGTCCTCACTCCGGCCGACTACGCCAACCACATCGACAAGTTCGCGTTCACCGTCCCGTTCGTCTGTGGTGCGACCAATCTCGGTGAGGCGTTGCGGCGCATCACCGAGGGCGCGGCGATGATCCGGTCCAAGGGGGAGGCCGGCACGGGCGACGTCTCCAACGCCACCACCCATATGCGCAAGATCCGCCAGGAGATCCGCCGCCTGCAGAACCTGCCCGAGGACGAGCTCTACGTGGCGGCGAAGGAGCTCCAGGCGCCGTACGAACTGGTCAAGGAGGTCGCTGAGAAGGGCAAGCTCCCCGTGGTGTTGTTCACCGCCGGCGGCATCGCCACCCCCGCCGACGCCGCGATGATGATGCAGCTCGGCGCCGAGGGCGTGTTCGTCGGGTCGGGCATCTTCAAGTCCGGCAATCCCTCCGAGCGCGCCAAGGCGATCGTCAAGGCGACCACCTTCCACGACGACCCCGAGACCCTGGCGACCATCTCCCGCGGTCTGGGCGAGGCCATGGTGGGCATCAACGTCGACGACATCCCGGAGCCGCACCGGCTCGCCGAGCGGGGTTGGTGACCCTCCGGTGGCCAAGATCGAGGACATCCTCGCGATCGAGCGGATCGACCGCGACCTCTACCGCGGTCACGCGATCGAGACCCATCTGCAGCGCACCTTCGGCGGTCAGGTCGCCGGCCAGACACTGACCGCCGCGGTCAGCACCGTCGACGACGACAAGCACGTCCATTCCCTCCACGGGTACTTCATCCGGCCGGGGGTCCCGTCTGCACCCACCGTCTTCCAGGTGGACCGGCTACGGGACGGGCGGAGCTTCGCCACCCGGCGGGTCACCGCGATCCAGGAAGGTGAGCCGATCTTCTCGATGTCGGCCTCCTTCCACCTCCGCGACCAGGAGGGGATCGAGCATCAGGACCCGATACCACAGGTCATCGATGCCGAGGAGATTCCCGCGCCCCGGTACGAGGACCTGGACGAGACCCACCGCGTCTTCGTGGACGAGTGGGCGCAGTGGGACATCCGGATGGTGCCTCGCGAGAAGCTCCGCGGATCGTCACAGTTCGCCTCCCAGCAGCGGGTGTGGTTCCGATGTGTGGACGAGCTGCCGGACGACCCCAACTTCCACGTCTGCACACTCGCCTACATGTCGGACATGACCCTGCTCAGCTCGGCGAAAGTCATCCATCCTGACGAGCCGACCCAGGACGCCTCGCTGGACCACGCCATGTGGTTCCTGCGCCCGTTCCGGGCCGACGAGTGGCTGCTGTACGACCAGACGTCACCGTCCGCCTTCGGGGGCCGGGCCCTCACCCAGGGTCGCATCTTCGACCGCACCGGGCGCCTCGTCGCCGCGGTCACCCAGGAAGGGCTGTCGCGTCGGCTCCGGGAGGGCGCGCAACCCTTCCCGGTGGACATGTCGGGCGGCACCGACCCGGACCGAGGGTGAGCGCGTCGGGCCGGCCCCGGATCGGTGTGCTCGCCCTCCAGGGCGACGTCGCCGAGCACCTTCGGCACCTCGAGACCGTCGGCGCCGAGGCCGTGACGGTGCGCCGCCGATCGGAACTCGACTCCGTCGACGGACTGGTGCTCCCGGGCGGTGAATCGACCGCGATGAGCCGCCTGTTGGACGTGTACGAGATGTACGAGCCGGTGTCGGAACGCATCGCGGACGGTATGCCCGTCTACGGCTCGTGCGCGGGCATGATCCTGCTGGCGTCACTGGTGCTCGACACCCGCCCCGACGCCACCTGGTTCTCCGCCATCGACATGACGGTCCGACGCAACGCCTTCGGCCGGCAGGTCGACTCGTTCGAGGCCGACCTCGTCGTCGACGCCCTCGGCCCCGACCCGCTGCGCACCGTCTTCATCCGCGCGCCCTGGGTGGAGAGCGTGGGACCGGACGTCGACGTCCTCGCGGGCGTCCATGCGTCGGACGGCCGGGAGCACGTGGTCGCCGTGCGCCAGGGCAACGCCCTGGCCACCTCGTTCCACCCCGAGGTCACCGACGACGTGCGCGTCCATCGGTACTTCCTCGACATGGTGACGGCGGCGACCTCGTAGAGTGGGCCGTCAGCGGCACCTGTAAGTCACCCGGAGGTCATCCAGGCCTCATCCCCAGACACCCGGAGGGCGGAACTCCCCATGTCAGGCCATTCCAAGTGGGCCACCACCAAGCACAAGAAGGCGGCGATCGACGCCAAGCGCGGAAAGCTCTTCGCCAAGCTCGTCAAGAACATCGAGGTGGCGGCCCGCACCGGTGGTGGTGACCCCGACGGCAACCCGACGCTGTTCGACGCCATCCAGAAGGCCAAGAAGAACTCGGTTCCCGGCGACAACGTCGAGCGGGCGCGTCGGCGTGGTGCCGGCGAGGAGGCGGGCGGCGCCGACTGGGAGACCATCATGTACGAGGGCTACGGGCCCAACGGCGTGGCGATGCTGATCGAATGCCTGACGGACAACCGCAACCGCGCGGCGATGGAGGTCCGGACGGCCATGACCCGGGGCGGCGGCAACCTGGCGGACCCGGGTTCCGTGGCCTACCTCTTCACACGGAAGGGCGAGATCATCCTGGACAAGGGCGATCTCGAGGAGGACGACGTCCTCATGGCGGTGCTCGACGCGGGGGCCGAGGAGGTCAACGACCTCGGCGACCGCTTCGAGGTCATCTGCGAACCCACCGACCTCGTCCAGGTCCGGTCGGCCCTCCAGGCCGCCGGGATCGACTACGACTCGGCCGAGTCGGTCTTCCGGGCTTCCGTAGAGGTGACGGTCGACGCAGAGGGGGCGGGGAAGATCTTCCGCCTCATCGATGCGCTCGAGGACTCGGACGATGTCCAGAACGTGTACTCGAACGTCGACGTACCGGACGACGTGCTCGCGTCGCTGGAGTCCTGAGGAGCCTGGCGCTGGTACGCTATCGAACGTAGGTTCTATCACCGATCGGCGGAGGTTCGATGCGCGTCATGGGAGTGGACCCCGGGCTGACCCGGTGCGGTCTCGCGTTGATCGAGACCGCACCCGGTCGCGGCGTCACCGCCCTCGACGTGGACGTGGTGCGGACCAGAACGGACGAGCCCGTCGAGCGCCGCCTCCGTGCGGTGCACGAGGTGGCCGACGAGTGGATGGCCATCCACCGCCCCGACGTGGTGGCCATCGAGCGGGTCTTCGCCCAGAACCAGGTGTCCACCGCGATGGGCACGGCGCAGGCCGCCGGCGTCGTGGCCATGGCCGCGGCCTACCGGGACATCCCGGTGGCGTTCCACACCCCCTCCGAGGTCAAGGCGGCAGTGACCGGGAGCGGTCGCGCCGATAAGAAGCAGATGACACTCATGGTCACGCGGATACTCGGCCTGCAGAAGCCCCCGAGCCCGGCCGACGCCGCCGACGCGCTGGCGCTGGCCGTCTGCCACAGCTGGCGGGCGCCGATGCAGGGTCGGGTGGCCGCC
>NZ_JAALDV010000172.1:0-5785 GCF_014145045.1 Dietzia sp. DQ12-76 | reverse complement strand
CGGGCCCGCGGCCAGGGTGGGGCCGGGCTCCTCGCGGTCGGGGGTGTCGGGGTCCGGGCCGTCAGTCCAGATCGCGCACCCGGTGAGCGTCGCCGTGAGGCAGCCCGCGAGGACCGTCGAGATCCCGGCCCGGACCCCTGCGGCGACGCCCACCCCGGACATGCGGGTCAGCCCTGCTCGACGAGGGCCTTGATCCGCTTCAGGGAGGTCGACACGCCCCTGTCCATCTCCTTGGTGAACGAGGGCTGACCGCCGAAGAGCTTCTCGGTGAGGAACGTCGAGATGAACGTCAGTCCGCTCGGGACCTCGCGACGCTCGGTGAGCCGGGTTCGGCCTCCCGGGAGGGAGTCGAGCTCGAAGACCCAGACGGTGGTGTTCTCGGTGATGCGGTTGGCGAACCGGCGGCCGGGTTCGAACTCCACGACCCGGCTGGTGGTGGGCCAGAAGAGCGGACCACGCCTGTTGATGTTGAGTGCTCGCGTACCGGCGGTCGTGCGACCACCGAGTGCGACGACCTTGTACGCCTGGGTGCTCCACTGCGGTGCGTTGCGGACCTCGGAGACGACCTCCCAGACCCGGGCGGGTGGGGCGTCGATCTCGATCGAGTTCTCGATGGTGCCGACGGGCGCGGACTCGGGGGACATGGGTGGCCTTCCGACGGGGATGGGGCGGGATCGCGTCTCGATGGTAGGGGACCGGGCACCGGCGCGCGTGTCGTTCGCCCGTCGCGAACAGTGCCCCGGGCCCTTTGCACTCGTCGGGGGCGAGTGCTAGAAAAGCGCTTGGCACTCGGCTACCCTGAGTGCCAGCAACACCTGAACTGAGGTCGCAAGGTGAGGCGCGGATCTGACACGGTCCGCACCGTCCGTCGCGGGCGCCGACGCCGACCACATACGTGTCACCCCACACCCGGAGGATGATTCACCCAATGGCAAAGATGATCGCGTTCGATGAAGAGGCCCGCCGCGGCTTGGAGAGCGGTCTCAACCAGCTCGCCGACGCCGTGAAGGTCACGCTCGGCCCCAAGGGGCGCAACGTCGTGCTGGAGAAGAAGTGGGGTGCCCCCACGATCACCAACGACGGCGTCTCCATCGCCAAGGAGATCGAGCTCGAGGACCCGTACGAGAAGATCGGTGCGGAGCTCGTCAAGGAGGTCGCCAAGAAGACCGACGACGTCGCGGGCGACGGCACCACCACCGCCACCGTCCTGGCCCAGGCACTCGTGCGCGAGGGCCTGCGCAACGTGGCCGCCGGTGCCAACCCCATGGGCATCAAGCGCGGGATCGAGAAGGCCGTCGAGGCCGTCACCGCGCACCTGATCGACTCCGCCAAGGAGATCGAGACCAAGGAGCAGATCGCCGCGACCGCCGGCATCTCCGCCGCCGACCCGGCGATCGGCGAGCTCATCGCGCAGGCGATGGACAAGGTCGGCAAGGAGGGCGTGATCACGGTCGAGGAGTCCCAGACCTTCGGCCTGGATCTCGAGCTCACCGAGGGTATGCGCTTCGACAAGGGCTACATCTCGCAGTACTTCATGACGGATCCCGAGCGCCAGGAGGCGGTCATGGAGGATCCGTACGTCCTGCTGGTCTCGGGCAAGGTCTCCACCGTCAAGGACCTCCTCCCGCTGCTGGAGAAGGTCATCGGCGAGGGCAAGTCCCTGCTCATCATCGCCGAGGACGTCGAGGGTGAGGCGCTGTCCACCCTCGTCGTCAACAAGATCCGCGGAACCTTCAAGTCCGTCGCCGTGAAGGCTCCGGGCTTCGGCGACCGGCGCAAGGCCATGCTGCAGGACATCGCGATCCTCACCGGCGGGCAGGTCATCTCCGAGGAGGTCGGCCTCTCGCTCGAGACCGCTGACATCTCGATGCTCGGCAAGGCGCGCAAGGTCGTCGTGACCAAGGACGAGACCACCATCGTCGAGGGCTCGGGAGACCAGGCCCAGATCGAGGGACGGGTCAACCAGATCCGCGCCGAGATCGAGAACTCCGACTCGGATTACGATCGGGAGAAGCTCCAGGAGCGTCTCGCGAAGCTCGCCGGCGGCGTCGCCGTGATCAAGGCGGGCGCCGCCACCGAGGTCGAGCTCAAGGAGCGCAAGCACCGCATCGAGGACGCGGTCCGCAACGCCAAGGCCGCGGTCGAGGAGGGCATCGTCGCCGGCGGCGGCGTCGCCCTGGTCAAGTCCGAGGTCGCCGTCGACGGCCTGTCCCTCGAGGGCGAGGAGGCCACCGGCGCGAAGATCGTCAAGTTCGCGCTGAGCGCCCCGCTCAAGCAGATCGCCTTCAACGCCGGCCTCGAGCCCGGCGTCGTGGCGGAGAAGGTCCGCAGCCTCCCGGGTGCCCAGGGCCTCAACGCGGCCACCGGCGAGTACCAGGACCTGCTGGAGGCCGGCATCAACGACCCGGTCAAGGTGACCCGCTCCGCGCTGCAGAACGCCGCCTCCATCGCGGCGCTCTTCCTCACCACGGAGGCCGTCGTGGCCGACAAGCCCGAGCCCGCCGCGCCCGCGATGCCGGGTGGCGACGAGATGGGTGGCATGGGCTTCTAGTCCAGCCCGACCACGCAGTGGGGCCGTGGCCCGCACCGGAGAGTCTTTCCGGTGCGGGCCACGGCCTTTCCCTCATTTCGCGAACCCCGCCCGGGCCTGCTCGCCCCCACCTCGTCCGTGGTGGCGCACACACCACTTCCGTGGCGGGACGTAACACGGACGTCATCTATCGGGCTTCGCGTAAAGAGCCTGTGATCTGCGGTTAAGGTGCGGTTTCGTCCATTGTGATGGACATGTGTCTCTTTTTAGAGTCGCTGTCAGGCGCCTCAGAGGGCGCCGTGAGCGCACGAGAACGGAGAACACCATGCCCGACTTCGGTCAGCTGTCAGACCTCTTCGGAGGGATCACCGACATCCTCGGAGCCGTCGTCACATTCACCGGGTCGCTGGGAGGCGAGGGGGGCATGAACGACTTCTTCGATGCACTGTCGAGCATCAGCGCCGACTGATCCCGCCGGCCGATCCCAGAGTCACCTTCTCCAGAGACACACACCCAGCAGACCCAGGAGTGCACCATGTTCTTCCCCGAGTTCGGATCCCTCATCGGCGTCAGTGACGCCCTCGGCTTTGTCAACGACTTCCTCGGCGCGTTCGGAGACCTCTTCTCCGGCCTGGCCTACTTCACCGGAGGAGACTTCGAGGAGGCCCTCGCCGGCGGCTTCATGATGTGGTGACCTGAGCCTGCCGGGGGCGGCCATGCCCCCGGCACGAGGAGCGGCCCGCGCGATCTCCCTCGCGCGGGCCGCATTCGTGTGTGAGGAGGCCCGGAAAGTGGAGATGTCCCGGGGGTGAACAGCCCGTGCGCTCATGCCCTGGTGAGGAGAAGCTCACTCACCAGCGTATGCGCATTCATTTGAATGGTTTGCGCAGTTGAGAACGGATGTTAGGATTTCCTCGCATCCGTGATCTGGACCACTAAGGGTGGCCTCAGTTCGCCTCGTCGTCACCTCGGCGGGGGGGAGACGGACGTCACAATTGACATCAGAGTCGCTCAGATTACTCTGACTCTGGCCCCATGAGCCGGGGCACCACTTTCAAAGGGAGACACACATGCCTGACTTCAGCGCCATCAGCGCCGCCCTCACCGCGGTCAAGAACCTCATCGACGGCGTCGTCGGCTTCACCGGTTCGATCACGGGCGACGGCTTCATCGACGCGCTCGGCAGCCTCGGCGGGGACGACGTCTCCGCCTGACAGGCCCCGGCCGTAGCGCTCCGGCGCGAACGCCCCGGCTGCGGCGCACAGCAGCCGATCTCAGCATCATTCACTGATCCGGATCTCGCCGGATTGCAGCACTCAGGGAGAACATCATGGGCATCGATCTCGGTTCCATCGGCGACATCTTCGGCAAGGACGGCATCGTCGACCTCGCTGGCGGCCTTGTCGGCAACACCAACAACATCGTCAAGGGGATCGGCTACTTCCTCGGCGGCGACTTCCAGAAGGCCTTCGACGCCGGCTTCATGGCCTGAGTCTTTCGGCTGAACGGGATGGGGGCTCCGGGCTGTGCCCGGGGCCCTTTCTCGTGTCCCGATCGGTGTGGCGCCCAGGCCCGGGCCCCGAAGGTTGTATAGGAATTTGTTCATATCCGTAACAGCGGGCCGGCCGGCGTCGATAATGTTGACGTGAACCGCAAGGGTGGTCCCGCGGTTACCGACGGGCCGCCCGGGTATGGAATCCTCGGATAGGTGCCCCGCGGGCGCGAGACTCGGTCCTGCAGGCGCGCTTCCACCGGGAGTGTGCTTAGTGGGTCTTGTGTGACTACTGGGAATCGGGTTAGCTGTGCAGTGCGGGTCTGCCCGAGTCCGTCTGTGAACAACGAGAAGGTTAGGCGTCGGAATATGCGTTCAGTCAAGAGCGGTCGGTTGGGCACCAAGGTCGCTGCGGCGACCATCGCCGCGGCCATGGTCCCCGTCGTTGCCACGGGCACGGCCCAGGCACAGGGTGGAAACATCCAGTACACCAAGGCCACCGCCCAGAACAAGGTCGTCGAGACCCAGCTCCCCGACGGTCGACTGATCGTCTCGGTGTGGTCGGATAAGATGGCCATCGAGGTCCCGAACATCGTGCAGCGCCCGCGTGACGGGAACAACGGCGCGCCGGTGCTCTACCTCGTCAACGGCGCCGGTGGTGGAGAGGACTCGGCCACCTGGCAGGCGCAGTCGGACGTCCGGGCCTTCATGTCGGACAAGGACGTCTGGACCGTCACCCCGATCGGTGGAGCCTTCTCCTACTACACGGACTGGCAGCGCCACGACCCCAACGTCCAGACCCGCTACGCCCGCGAGACCGACCGCCCGATGGCGTTCGAGACCTACCTCGCCCAGGAGCTCCCGACCCTCTTCGAGGGCCGGTACGGCGGCAACTACCCGAACCGCAAGCGCAGCCTCGCCGCGATCTCCATGACCGCCACATCGGTCCTGACGATCGCCCAGAACCACCCCGGCCGGTTCCAGGCCATCGGCTCGTACTCGGGATGTGCCGAGACCTCGACCCCGATCGGCTACCAGTTCATCAATATCGTCACCGGCATGCGTGGCGGGGCGAACCTCGACAACATGTGGGGGCCCTACCCCGGTCCGGGCTGGGTGGCCAACGACCCGGTCGCCCAGGCGCCCAAGTTCGTCGCCCAGCGCGACAACGGCACCCTTCCGGCCATGTTCATCTCCACCGGCAACGGCCTGCCCGGGCCGCACGAATCCCTGGAGAACTGGCGCCTGCGCAACAGCATCCCGGCTCTGGCCAACCAGGCGATCGTCGGCGGCATCATCGAGGCGGCCACGCAGTACTGCACGGCCAACCTCGCACGCCGGTTCGCCGAGCTGCAGATCCCGGCCCAGTTCGACTTCGCGCCCAACGGCACGCACTCGTGGGGCTACTGGCAGGACGACCTCAAGCAGTCCTGGCCGATGATGGCCCAGGCGATGAACGCGCGCTACGGCCCGATCTGATCGGCTGACGCGCCCGGCGACCTCGGGTCCCGGAACCGACGGACCCCGCCCCACCACCACGGTGGAGCGGGGTCCGTCCTCATGTGTCGAGGCGGTGCGCCGGGCCGGCGCACGCAGGGCGCCGGGCCGGCGCCCGCCGCGGACGACGTCGTGAGACCACCCCCCTGGGGTGAGCTCCGGAGGTGGCCCACTGGCAAACTGTACGCATGACCAAGACGGACGACCCGCGCCGTACCGAGCTTCGCCACACCGATGGCAGCACGAGCCCGCTGCTCATGGTGGAA
>NZ_JAALDV010000171.1:0-3129 GCF_014145045.1 Dietzia sp. DQ12-76 | reverse complement strand
GGGCGGAGCGTTCACCCGGGACAACGCGGTGTGGGGCACCGACCGGCTGGGACGGGACGTCCTGTCACGAGCCCTTCACGGCAACCTCCCGCTCGTGACGATCTCCGTGACGGCGGCGGTCCTGTCGACCGCGATCGGAGCCGCCGTCGGGCTGACACTCGCCTGGATCCCCGCACTGCGACCGGTCGTCCGATTCGCGACCGACGTGCTGGTCACCCTCCCCCCGGTGCTCGTCATCCTGGTCGTGGCGACTGCTGGGAACGGCTCGGCCGTGGTCGTGGCGGCGGTGACGACGCTGCTGTTCATCCCGGTGAGCTCGCGCTATCTGGAGGCCGCGAGCGCACCCCTTCTCGACTCCGGGTTCGTCGAGGTCGCGCGTGCGGAGGGACGGACGAGACTGGACGTGACGGTCCGGGAGGTCATCCCGGGCCTGTCGCGACCACTTCTCACGGAACTGTCTGTCCGCTTCACCAGCGCCGTCTACCTGGTGAGCACGCTGGCGTTCCTCGGCGGCGGGGTGGGAGGGGGTGGTGACGACTGGGCGTCCACCGTCCGGGATTCGATCGCCGGGGTGACGCTCAACCCGTGGTCCGTCGTCGTGCCCGCCATCGGGATCGCGCTACTGACGGTGCCGCCTGCACTCCTGGCCGACCGGGAAGGGCACGGGGCGATCTGATGGTGACCGCCTCCACCCTCTCCGTGCGCGACCTGGTGATCCGGGACCGAAGCGGCGCGCGGCGTCTCGAGGTGCCGCGCCTGCACGTCGAGCCCGGTGAGCGCCTGGTCGTGGTGGGCCAGTCCGGTGCCGGGAAATCGACCCTCGCCCACGCCGCCGTCGGCGACGTCTCCCCCGGCCTGCGGGTGACCTCCGGATCGGTCCTCGTCGACGGGGTGGACGCGCTGGGAGCGAGCCCCCGGCAGCTGCGCCGACTCCGCCGCCGCAGCTGCCTCGTGGACCAGGATCCGGGCGTGGCGCTGACACCGTGGCGCCGGGTCGATCAACTCGTCGAGGAGAACGCGGCCCGCCCGGGCCTGGGAATACGCTACGCGCGGGACCTGGGGCTCCCCGTCGAGGAGGGATGGCTGCGTCGACGACCAGCAGAACTCAGTGGCGGCCAACGGCGCAGGGTGGCCATCGCGCGCGCTCTGTCCGTCGATCCGGGACTCGTCGTGCTCGACGAACCCACGGCCGGACTCGACCCGGACACCGCGCGAGCGTTCACCGAACTCCTCCTCTCGGTGACGGCCGGACGCACCCTCGTGCTGGTCACCCACGACGCCCGTCTGGCCCGCGAGGTGGGCGGGACGGTGGTGACCGTGGACGGCGGCCACATCGAGGAGACGGCCCCGGCGCTGCGCCCGGTCCGGTGGCCGGCCCGAGTCGCTCCCACCTCCGGGGGGACGCGCATCGGCCTCGCTTTCGACTCGCTCGCGGTGGCGTACCCGAACTCCGCGCTCATCGGACCACTCGATGCCGTCGTACCCGCCGGGTCGGTCGTCGCCCTCGCAGGTCGCTCGGGTTCGGGAAAGTCGACGGTGCTGCGCGCTGCCGCCGGCCTCCATCCCCCAGCCCGTGGGAGCGTACGGCTCGACGGGGAGGAACTGGCGCCCCGGGTCGAGGATCGGCCCAGAACCCACATCGACTCCCTCGCTCTGGTCCCGCAGGACTCCTCGCTGGCGCTCGCCCCGGCGGTCACCGTGGGTCGCAGACTCCGCCGGCTCGCGCGTGATCACCGCACCGACCTGGCGAGGGTCTGCGAGGAACTGCAGCTCGGTTCCGAGTTGCTGGACCGCCGACCCGGCGCGCTCTCCGGAGGGCAACGACAGCGCGTCGCCCTGGCCGCGGCGATCCTCCGCGAGCCGGACGTGCTCCTGGTCGACGAGCCCACCGCAGCACTCGATCGAGCGACGGGCAGTGCCGTACTCGCCAGACTCGAGCAGGCGTCGGCCGCCGGGGCCGCCGTGCTCGTGGCGACGCACGACGCGGACGTGATCGCCCGCTGCGACTCGGTTCTCGAGCTGCCGGACGTCGGGTAATCTCCCCACACCGGGTGCCGAGACCCAATGCCGGCACCCGGCACCTACCAGCGGTTACGTGACTCCTCGGCCCACCCGGTGAGGCCGTCCAGGCTGACGGCGGTGCCATCATCGAGCACCCCGGTACCGGACCAGGTCCCGAAGGCCTGGTGGGTCCGCACGGCCATGATCCCGAGTTCGGTGACGTCCCGGCGGAGGTGGAAGGGGGTGAGTGTGGCGTCCACGCGCTCCCCTCGGACCCGCCAGGCCCCCGCCGGATCCGCCAGGTCATACGTCCACCGCAGATCCTCGCCGATCTTGTGCAGGCGGCCATCGTGGAGGATCCCGTTCTCCGTGGACCCGGTCCCGTCCGTCCACCGGCCGCCGACCTGCAGCGCGCACGGCACTCCGTCCACCACGCCGCTGCCCGCTCCCCAGTTCCAACGGGTGGCGTACCGCCACCGCCCGCGCCCGCGGTCGAGAACAGCCCACCCGGTCCCGAGGTCGTGGACGACCCCGTCCAGGGTCACCGAGCCGGTCACGGGGTTGGCGAGATCCTTGAGGGTGTACTGGAACCGGCGCCCACTCCACGGCACCACCACGCCGAGGCTGTCGTGGTCCGGACGGACGATGTCCAGGCTTACCTGGAGACCCGCCGCCCGCACCCGGATTGCGGTGGTGCCCTCGTCATCGTCGATCTCGACGCGCACCCGCCCCGAACCCACTCCGGCCGACGCGTGCACCGTCCCCACCCCTGCGGCGTCGCTGAACACCGGCCGACCGAACGGACTGACCGCACCGCGCGAGGTCTCCACTCCGGTGCGGCGGTCCAGGACGTAGACCGCGCAGGTGGACAGGTAGTCGAGCCCGGCCACGGTCAGGCCCACCACGAACCGGTCGGTCACGACACCCCAGTACTCCCAGCGCTTGGTGCGACCCCAGCCGGCGATCGCGGTGCGGTGCAGCGGCGTACGGGTCCACCCGACCGCCGCCGGATCGAGTCGGCGGCCGCGGGCGAGGTCGGTGGGCACGGTGATCTCACGCTCGTGGGACATGTGTCCAGTTTTCCATTGCACGACACCGCGGCCGTCGGCGAGGCCCACCGCTCCGTCG
>NZ_JAALDV010000170.1:0-1020 GCF_014145045.1 Dietzia sp. DQ12-76 | reverse complement strand
TGAGCCGATGCCCTGGACCCGGCCGGTGCGCTCTGCGGTGACGATCCCGGCGTCGGCGGCGGCGCGCGAGGCGTCGCGGTACTGCTCGGCCGCCCAGCGCTCACCGCCGCCGGCCTTGAGCACGCGCAGTCCGGCCATGATGTCGGTCGCGCGGTTGCTCGCCATACCGATGGCCGTCTGCTGCGCGGTGCTGTGCCGGGAGATGACCCGGCTGGGCAGCGCCACCAGCACCAGGCTCAGCGGGACGCCGATCAGGACGATCAGCCCCACCAGCAGGTCGGTCCACAGCAGGTAGACCGAGATCCCCGCGATGCCAATGAGCGCGGAGCCGCCCAGGGCGATCTGCCGGAAGATCTGGGCCGCCACGTCGGCATCGGCCGAACACACCGAGAGCACGTCGCCCGAGCTCGCGTCGTCCATGGCGCGGCGCCGGGTGAGCGGGACCCGCGTGGCCTCCACCCGCAGGTCGTGGGCCTCCTCCTGCACCGCCCGGTTGGCCATCCGTGCGCCGAAACGGTAGCTCAGGCTGAGCACGGTGAACAGTGCGACCAGCCCGAGGACCGACCACACCATCGCCCAGCGGTCCAGCGGGATGATCGCCCGGTCGACGATCACGCCGATCGCGATGGGGACCAACGCCTCGCAGACCTGCCACATCGTCATGAGCACCAGCCCGGGAACGACCAGGCGCTTGCGACGGCCGATCGCCCGGAGCAGGAGCCCGTTCGCGGTCGACGGGACGCCGGTGGCCTGCCGGTGCGTCGCTGCTGGTGCTGACATGCGTGTGGGGCTCCCGCCGGTGGTGATGGGCTGAGTCGGTCTCGCGCCCCATGACACTAGTTCCACCCGGGGACGCGGCGGTTCACACGTCCCCTCCGGCTTGCGCGTCCTCTACGGCTTGCGCGTCCTCTTTGCCCGAGCCACCACGGCTTGTGCGGCGTGTCCGGACCAATCCGCGCGCGCAAGCCAGGGTGGGGACGCGGAGGGCGGGGCCCACTCCGCAGCCGCCACGGTGCGGCC
>NZ_JAALDV010000169.1:10781-12805 GCF_014145045.1 Dietzia sp. DQ12-76 | reverse complement strand
CCGATGCCGTGCCCGGTGCGGTGGATGAAGAGCTCACCGAGTCCCGCCGCCGCGAGGTGATCGCGCGCCGCCGCGTCGACCTCGCCGATCGCGATTCCCGGTCGCACGGCCTCGCGGGCCAGGCGCTGCGCCTCCTCAAGAACGGCGTAGGTCTCGGCGGCGTCGGCCGGCGGTGCGCCCATCGAGTAGGTGCGGGTGCAGTCCGAGTGGTACCCGCTCGGGAGCGGTCCCCCGATGTCCACGACGACGATGTCGCCCCGCTCGATCACCCGGTCGGAGACACCGTGGTGGGGGTCGGCGCCGTTGGGTCCCGACCCGACGATCACGAACTCGGCGTGCGTGAGCCCCTCCTGCTCGATGGCCGCGGTGATCAGCTCACCCACCTGCGCTTCGGTGCGGCCGACCACGAGGAACTCACCCATCCGGGCGTGGACCGCGTCGATGCGACGGGCGGCCTCGGCGAGCTGGTCGATCTCTGAAGGGGTCTTGACGGCCCGCACGTGGTCGATCACCTCCGAGGCGAGGACCACCTCGCCGTCGACGCCCAGCTGGAGCGGCACGAGGTGGAGGGCAGGCATCGCGGTGGACACGGCGACGCGGCCGGACACCGTGCCCGCCACGAGCGGCACCGCATCCGTTCCGTCAGCCCAGGGGTGCAGGTCCGCACCCACCCGGTCGGCTGCCGCGCGGACGGCGTCGGTGAGCTCGAGGGCCGGGACGACGAGGAGGGGCACCCCGCCGCCGACGGGGACGACCATCGCCGTGAGGCGCTCGTGGGAGTCCATGCGTTCACCGGTGAGGTAGGCCATGTCCTCTCCGGAGTACACCACCACGTGGTCGATGCCGATCTCCCGCGCGCGGTCGCACACGGCCGTGAGTCGTCGGGCGTGGAGGTCCGGGGAGTCGGTGCTCATCCCCCCACCCTAGGGTCTTCCGGTTCGCCGCCGCCCGGTCGTGTCGATGCCGTGAACCGCTGGCGACGGTGCACGGGGCGACTATCCTGGCGCCGGGCCGACACCCGGCCCGATCCCGACCGGAGGAGGCGCGGTGTCCCAGGGCCCGCTCATGGTTCTCGACAGCGCCGGCCTGTGGTTCCGCGCGTTCCACTCGGTACCGGAGAAGATCACCGGGCCGGACGGTGCACCGGCCAACGCGGTGCGCGGGTTCTGCGACATGGTGTCGGTACTGCTCGAGGAGTACTCGCCGACGGGCCTGGTGGTCGCCCTCGACCGAGAGTGGCGCCCCGACTGGCGCGTCGAGCTGCTGCCCTCGTACAAGGCCCACCGGGTCGGCGACGACGGCGGTGAGGACGCGCCCGCCTCACTCCACCCCCAGGTCGGTGCGATACAGCAGATCCTCACAGCGGCCGGCATCACGCAGGCGTCCGCTTCCGACGCGGAGGCCGACGACGTTCTGGCGGAGCTCGCCGCCCGCGACCGTGAGGTGCTGGTGGTGACCGGAGATCGAGACCTGTTCCAGCTGGCGTCCGCGACCACCACGGTCGTGTACGTGGGGGCGGGGATGAGAAAGCGCCTCGCGTACACCCCGGAGGTCGTCGCGGAGCGATTCGACCTGCCCGCCGGCGACGATGCGCGGGTGTACGCGGACTACGCGGTGCTGGTCGGTGACGCCTCTGACGGTCTGCCGGGGGTGGCGGGTATCGGCACCAAGACCGCGGCCTCCCTCTTGCGGGAGTACGGAGACCTCGACGGCATCGTGGCGGCCGCCGAGGACGAGGGGTCGGGCCTCGCCGCGCGGCATCGCAGGGCGGTCCTCGAGGCCGCCGACTATCTGACCGCCGCCCGCGGGGTGGTCCGGCTCCGGACGCGGGGTGTCGAGACGGAGTTCGAGGGGGATGCCGACGGTCGGCGAGGACCCGTGGACCGCGAGAAGTTGGATCTCCTGGGAGAGGCGACCGGGCAGAGCCGAGCGATCGGACGTCTGGAGAAGGCCGCCTCGGTGCTCGACCCGGCCTGATCAGGCCATGTGGTCGAGGACGACGCCGCGACGCAGTGACCCCACGG
>NZ_JAALDV010000169.1:0-10672 GCF_014145045.1 Dietzia sp. DQ12-76 | reverse complement strand
TGAGCCGAGCCGATCGCACGAAGTCCCCGGCGGTGAGTTCCACGCCCTCCTGCCAGGACGCGGCGAGGATCGACGAGAGCGCACCGCCCGACACCCAGTGGTGCAGGACCGGGGCGAGTCCGGCATCGAGATCGGGGGTCGGCGGCAACTGGTGGGACTTCTCGGCCGCCGTGACGTCCGCGGCGACGCGGTCGGTCTCGGCGAGGGCGGCGCGCAGCAGCTCGTCGGAGGGCTCGCGGACCGCCGACTCGCTACGGGGGTGGGCCACGACGGTGGTGATCACCGCGGCCAGCCCCGCCGGGTCGAGCCCTGACCACACCCCGCGCCGGAGACACTCCGCCACGAACAGGTCCTGCTCGGTGTGGATGCCCGCCAGTAGGCGGCCGGCCTCCGTGGCACGGACCTCCCCCTCGTGCTTCTCCAGGTAGCCGAGGTGGTCGAGCAGGTCGACGATCCTGCGGAACCGGCGGGCCAGGGAGTCGGAATCCTCCTCCACCTCCGCGGTGAGCGTGTCCACGTCCGCCGCGGCTCGTGCCCAGCGTTCGTGGAGACGGGCCAGCCTGTCGATCCGGGGATCCTCGTGCAGGGGGTGCTGGCGCAGGGCCCGGCGCGTGGCCGCGAGTCGCGGGTCCTTTCGGACGGACTTGCCCCCGGCGTTCTTCATCCGGCCTCTGGCCTTGCCGCGCAGCCCCTCCATCCGCTGGACGAGTGCCCGTTTGGCCCGTCCGTCGAGTTTCCGGCGACCGCGTGGCAGGTCGACCCTCCCCACCGGCACGGGGGGCGCCGCGAAGTCCTGCTGGCGCAGCCAGCCGGTCCAGCCGGAATCGGTCAGACACAACAGGGCCGGGTCGGAGGGGATGTCGGTGCGCACCTGGAGCACCGTGGCGACCATGCCGAACCGCTTGCGGCCGACGGTGATCACGGAACCCGCGGTCTGCTTGAGCATCGCCGCGCGCACGGATTCCAGCCGGTCGTCGCGGGTGGCCTTCTCGGTGGATTTCTCGAGCCGACTCAGGTCCGCGCGCAGCGACATGTACTCGTCGAGCTGGGAGTCGCCGCCGGCCTCCTCCAGGTCCGCACGGATCCGGTCCCGCTCGTCCGTCCTGCGTTCGACCGCCCGTGACCGGGACACCAGCGTGCGGTCGGTCTGGAACTGGGCGAACGACCTGCCGATGAGGGATGTCGCCTCCGCCACGCCGAGTTGTTCCACGAGGTTGACGGCCATGGAGTAGTCCGGGGTGAACGCACTGAGCAGGGGGAAGCGTGGGGTGTCCACGAGAGCGGACAGCGCGTCCAGGTCGAGATCCTGTTGGTCCAGCACCACCGCGGTGCCCTTGGTGTCGATCCCCCTCCTGCCGGCGCGGCCGGTGATCTGGGAGTACTCGGCGGAGGTGAGCATCGCATGGGTGTCGCCGTTGAACTTGGTGGTCTTCTCCAGGACGACCGCCCGGGCCGGCATGTGGATGCCCAGGGCGAGGGTCTCCGTGGCGAACACGACCTTGATCAGACCGGCCGAGAACAACTCCTCCACGACGGTCCGGAACAGCGGGAGCATGCCCGCGTGGTGGGCGGCGATGCCACTGATCAGTCCGGCCCTGAAGGCGGCGAAGTCGAGGGCGTCCAGGTCGTGCCGGGGAACCTGCGCACACGCGGCGTCGACGTGCGCGGCGATCCGTCGCGACTCCTCCCCCGTGGTCAGCCGCAACCGGGCCCGGCGCATCTGGGAGACCGCTCCGTCGCACCCGGCCCGGGAGAACACGAAGTAGATCGCGGGCAGCAGATGGTCGTCGTCGAGCTTCTCGATCACGTCCTGACGTCGCGCCCACTGGGCCCGGGGTCGGGCCGCCACCCGTTCGTCGTGATACCCGCCCCGGCTGCGCCGTCGATGGTCGGCGGCGGCCCGGACGGGGACCAGGTCACCGTCCGTGTAGAGCATGTGCGCGAGGGGAACGGGCCTCACGTCGGAGAGCACCACCGCGGTGTCGCCGCGGATCTCGGTGATCCAGTCCCCGAGTTCCTCGGTGTTGCTCAACGTCGCCGACAGGCCCACGAGTCGGACCAACGGGTCGAGGGTCAGGATGATCTCCTCCCAGACCACGCCTCGCGACCGGTCCCCGAGGTAGTGGATCTCGTCCATCACCACGCAGTCCAGGTCGTGCAGGGCGGAGGACCCGGAGTAGATCATGTTCCGCAGGACCTCGGTGGTCATCACCACCACCGGGGCGTCGGCGTCGATGGAGTGATCCCCGGTGAGCAACCCCACGTTCTCGGGCCCGAAGCGGTGCCGGAACTGACGGAACTTCTGGTTGCTCAGTGCCTTGACGGGCGTGGTGTAGAAGCACCGGCCGCCGCCGGCAAGGGCCCGGTGGGCCGCGTACTCCCCGATGAGCGTCTTGCCCGACCCGGTGGGCGCCGAGACGAGGAGATTGCGGCCGGCGTCGAGCGCGGAGAAGGCCTCGATCTGGAACGGGTCCGGATCGAAACCCTCCGTCTGGAGGAACGACTCGAGCAGGGAGCCCGCGTCGTGCGGCTCAGAGCGTGTCGTCATACATCGCCCCACCCGAGGGTGCCTGGAGGGGCCGTGCACCGCTGACCGGCTCGGGCGCGGCGAGCGGGCCGGTGGAACGGACCTCCCCGGAACCGTCGAGGCGCTCGGACGGACCCAGCGGTAAGGCGGACTCGTCGTCGACGTCGAGCCATTCCTCGCGGGCCCTGCTCTTGCGCTTGTCGTGGATGCGGGCGAACTGGATGGACATTTCCACCAACACGCACACCGCCGCGGCGAGCGCCAGCATCGAGAACGGATCCTGACCGGGCGAGGCGACGGCGGCGAAGACGAAGATCCCCATGATGATCCCGCGCCGCGACCTGGCGAGCACCTCGTACCTGAGTACACCGGCGACGTTGAGCATCGCGATGAGCAGCGGGATCTCGAAGCTCACCCCGAAGATGAGGATCAGCTGGATGAGGAAGGAGAAGTACTGCGTGCCCGACAGGGCCGTGGTCTGGACGTTGTCGCCGATGGAGAGCAGGAACTCGAGGGCGAAGACGATCACGACGTAGGCCAGGACCGCCCCGCCGATGAACAGGATGGCGGCGAGTACGGTGAACGCGATTCCGTAGCGCTTCTCGTTCTTGTGCAGGCCCGGCGTGATGAAGGCCCACAGCTGGTAGAGCCAGACCGGGCTGGCCAACACGATCCCGGCGGTGGCGGCCACCTTGAGACGGAGCATGAACTGCTCGAAGGGGCCGGTCGCGAGGAGCCGACACTGGTCGTCCGCGTCACCCAGTTGTAGGCGTGCGCCGGGTGGGATGTCGCAGTAGGGGCCGGTGAGGATCTCACCCAGCGAGGGGACGCCGAAGAATCCGCTGCCGTACCACCAGAACCCGAAGCCCAGCGTCACCACGATCGCCGCGAGGGCGATGAGCAGTCGCTTGCGCAGCTCGTAGATGTGCTCGATGAGCGGCATCGTGCCGTCGGGGTTCCGGGGCCGGCGCTTGCGCCTGGACAACATCCGACCGGCGCCGCCCCCGGGGGTGGCGCCGGTCTTCTGGGGTCCTGTCTGCGTCATCTGTGGGGATACCTGCTACCGCTGGGTGCCGGTTCCGCCGTCGTACGGGCCGGTGGGGTCGACGTGCTGTGGCGATTGCTGGTGCTGCTGACCCTGCTGCGGCGTCTGCGGGTACTGCTGCCCCGTCTGCGGCGGGTGCTGGTACTGCTGCTGGGACTGGCCCTGCTGCTGGTACGGCTGCTGCGGAGCCTGCGGGTAGCCCTGAGCTTGATGCTGCGCCTGCGTGGGGTGCGCCTGCGGCTGGACGTACTGCGCGGCGTTCGGCTGACCCGCCTGGGTGAGCGCTTCCGGCTCGGCAGGCTTGTCGTCGTTCTGCATCTCCTTGATCTCCGATTTGAAGATCCGCATCGACCGCCCGAGGCCGCGAGCGGCGTCGGGGAGCTTCTTGGAGCCGAAGAGGAGCAGCACCACCGCGAGAACGATGAGCCAGTGCCAGATGCTCAACGCACCCATGTCTACCTCCGATTGTGTGACAACACGGCCATGCTAACGCACCCACGCCGACAGCCGGAGGCGCGGTCCCCCCCTTCGAATGCGGTGACCAGCGGGTTCACGCGGTTTTCACGGCGAGGACACCGAGTCGTCGCGGGCCTCGTAGAGCGCGAGCCCGGCGATGGCCCGGTCGGCGATCTCCGCGGCCAGTCCGGGGTCGGACGGCGTCACGACGTCGGCGTGTCCGAGCAGGAACCTGACCAGCCACGTCCGGTCGTGATAGGCGATCGAGACGTCGAGATCGCCGTCCGGGCGCCGGACCACGTCGTGGAACCCGAACTCGTCGAGGAACCACGCGGCCGCCGCGGGGACGACGGCGCGTTCCAGGAGGACGCCCGCCCCGCCGTCCTGGGGTTCCGGCCCGAGCGACCGGCGCGGTCCGACCTCTTCGACCCCGCTCATCCGGTCGGTGCGGAAGGTCCTCCACTGCCCGGTCCCGCGGTCGACCCCGTGGACGTAGGAGTGCCCGTCGGACACGGAGAGCCGAGCGGGATCGACCACTCTGGTGGTCGAGGTGTCCGAGCTGGCCGAGTGGTAGACGAATCGCAGTGCGCGTCCGTCGTGGACGGCGGTGCGGACCACATCGGCGTCCGGCGGGGTGTCGGGGCGGGAGGGCTCCTCCGCCCGGGCCTCGACGCCGGCCGCGGTCCGGAGGGTCCGCAGCAGATCACGCAGGGCGGTCTGGTCGACCACCTCGGGATGATCGAGGAAGATCGCGAGTCCGGTCTCCAGGGTGACGGCCTCGGCCGCGGTGAGCCGGACGGGACGATCGATCCCGGCGGTGAACGTCACCTCGACCAGTTCGGCGTCGTCCAGGTCCTCCGAGGAGAAGGCGAGGTCGATGAGGTCACCCGGCCCGTAGCCGGGTAGACCGCAGGACCACAGCTGCCAGAGCGCGTCCCGCAGTTGTTGCTCCGTCATGCCGAGATCCCGCGCGGCCTCGTCCACGCGCACCGCGCCCCGGGTGTGGAAGTACGGGACCACGCTGAGCAGCGTCGCCAGTGGGACGGCACGGGAGGTCATCGGTCGGCCTCCTCGGCGGCGGAGAGGATCGTCAGGACTCGATCGCGGAGTCCGGCGGGCCGGAGGGCCACGGCGTCGGCGCCCTGGGATGCCACCATCGACGCCAGCTCACCGAGCGGAGCACACACCTCCAGGTCCGCTCCCCCACGCCCGAACCGGTCGGCAGATGCGGCGTCGCGGGCCATCGCACGGAGTTCGGCGGCGTGGCCGTCCGCCGCCCACACGGTGGCCTCGACCACCGGGTTCAGGCGGGAGATGGCGTCGTCGAGAAGCGCCAGCACCTCGGAGGTCCGTGGAACCGGGACGGTCCGGCCGGCCTGGCCCACCCGGACGTCCGAGACCCTCACCAGGCGGAAGGTGCGGGGTTCGCCGCGATCGAGGTCGTGACCGACCACGTACCAGTGTCCCTGTCGGGACCCGGTCCACCACGGTTCGATCCTCCGGGCGCTCGGTGCCGTCGCCCCTGCAGGGGTGTGCGAGAACGTGAGGAGCCGGCCCTCCGCGACCGCCTCCGCGACGACGGCGGCAACCGCGAGTTCGGCCGGGTCCTCCACCGTCACGGTCGCACCGGCGTCGTGCACCGGGTCGATACCCGCGGCAGTGAGCTTGGCCAGAGCCCCGTCGGCCCGGGCGGCCCGCTCGCCCTCGCGCCACACCTCGGAGGCCACGGCCAGCACCCCGGCCTGTTCGGGGGTGAGGGTGATCTCGGGGAGCTCGTATCCACCGGCGGGGATCCGGTAGCCGGCCGGGGACCCCGGCGCCAGCGAGGCTCCCTGTTCGAGGGGGACGCCCACCTCGCGGAGTTCCCGCTTGTCCCGCTCGAACATCCTCAGATATGCGGCCTCGTTCTCGCAGTCGTCGTAACCCTGGACCATCCTGCGGATCTCCCCCGCGGACAGGAAGGCGTTGGTCGACCTCAGACAGATGACGAGGTTGACCAGCCGTTGGGACTTGGAGGTGGGCACGGGCAGGACGCTATCGGCCGAGCGCGGCGATCAGGCCGTCGACACGCGGGTCCTCGGCGGTGAACGGGTCCGTGAGCGCGACCGTGGGCAGGGTGCCGTCGGCGACCTTGAGATGCACCCAGTCCACGGTGTAGTCCCGCCGGGCCGCGGTGGCGGCGGAGATGAAGCGGCCACGCAGCGCCGCCCGGGTGGTCTCCGGCGCGATCCGCCGGGCCCGTTCGATCTCCGGGTCGCTCACCACCCGCGAGACCAGACCACGGCGTTCGAGCACGGAGTGCAGCCCGCGTCCCGGCCGGATGTCGTGGTAGGTCAGGTCGATCTGTGCCAACCGCGGGTGATCCAGGTCGACCCCCGTCCTGCCCTGGACCTGTCGGATGAGCCGCAGCTTCGCGGCCCAGTCGATGTCACCGGCGATCGCGTCGTGGTCGCCGGACTCGATCGCGTCGAGGACCCGCTCCCACAGGGTCACGCACCTCTCCACGACGGGGCGGTCGTCGCGCTCCCACCCGCCATGACCGAGGTGGCGGTGGACCGCGGCCAGGAACTCCCGCTGGATCTCCAGGGCGGTCATCGTGGTGCCGTCGGTGAGGGTGACCGGCCGGGTCCCGGTGAGGTCGCGGCTGATCTCCCTGATCGCGCGGACGGGGTGGGCGATCGCCATCGGGCGCAACGGGACGCCGGCCTCGAGCGTCTCCAACACCAGTCGGGTGCTGGCGACCTTGAGCAGGGTCGTGGTCTCGATCATGTTGGAATCGCCCACGATGACGTGCATACGCCTGAACCGGGTCGAGTCAGCGTGGGGCTCGTCGCGGGTGTTGATGAGGGGGCGCGATCGGGTGGTGGCCGACGAGACACCGTCCCACATGTGCTCGGCCCGCTGGGAGAAGCAGAAGGTGGTCTCCCCGTCCTCGGCGGTGCCCACGCCCGCCGGGGTCCCGGGCAGGATCTTGCCGGCGCCGCAGATGAGCTGCCGGCTCACCAGGAACGGCAGCAGCGTCGTGGCCATGCTCCGGACCTGGGTCGACCGGTCGAGGAGGTAGTTCTCGTGCGAGCCGTAGGAGTTGCCCGCGGTGTCGGTGTTGTTCTTGTACAGGTAGACCTTGGCGTCGATGCCCTCGGCCGCGAGCGACTGTTCGGCGTGGACGGCGAGGTCGTCGATGATCCGCTCCCCCGCCCTGTCGTGGGCGACGATCTGCTCCAGACCGTCGCACTCCGCGGTCGCGTACTCGGGATGGGAACCCACGTCCAGATAGAGGCGGGATCCGTTCTCGAGGAACACGTTCGAACTGCGCCAGCGTTCGACGACGGGACGGAAGAAGTAGCGGGCGATCTCGTCGGGCCCGAGCGAGCGCGAACCCTCGCCACCGACGCTGGTGATCCCGAACTCCGTCTCGATCCCGACGATGCGGCGGATCATGGCGGCCTACTGCCCGCCCTTCTGGACGTAGGACTTCACGAACTCCTCGGCGTTGGTCTCGAGGATGTCGTCGATCTCGTCGAGCAGTGAGTCGGCGGACGAGGTCTGCGCGGTCGCGGCGACCTGCCCGGCCTCGTCGTCCGGCTCGCCTGCGCCGCCGGCGTTCTTCTGGATCTGGGACATCGGGTGGTTCTCCTGTCGTGGTGTGGACGGGACGGGGCCGTGTGAGCGGGATGCTCAGCGGAGCAGCGGGCCGTCGGGGCTGAGGAACTCCGGGTGCGCGTCGCAGTGGGCGCGGGTCCCGGTATACGGGTCGGCGAGGTCCACGTGGCGGTGGTCGCCGCGGGAATCGACGACGACGACGTGGTCCCACCCCGCGGCGTGGACGCGCTCACCGAGCAGGGCCAGGAAGCGCCCCCGGGCCCAGGCCCGCGTGGACTCGGGAGGGGTGGTCACCGCGGCCTCGACGCGGGCCTCGGTGACCATCCTGCGCATGGCACCCTTGCCCACCAGGCGGTTGTAGAGTCCCCGCTCCGGGTCGATGTCGTGGTACTGGACGTCGATGAGGGCCAGGCGTGCGTGGTCCCATCCCAGGGTGTCGCGTGCCCTGAACCCCTCCAGGAGGCGGAGTTTGGCCGGCCAGTCCAGCCGATCGGCGCACGACATGGGGTCCCGCTCGAGTGCGTCGAGGATCTCCCGCCATTCGGCCAGGACCTCGACGGCCCACCCCGGGCGCCCCGTGCCGTCGCCGACCAGGTCCGACACGCGGCCGAGGATCTCGCGCTGGAGGCCGATCCCCGTGAGCGCCAGGCCGTCGGGCAGTGCGACGGTGGCGGTGAGGGACGGGTCGTGGCTGATGGTGTGTACCGCCTCGACGGGGTCGACCGGGACCAGGTCCGACAGGTCGATCCCCGCCTCGATCGCGTCCAGGACCAGGCAGGTGGTGCCGATCTTCAGGTACGTCGCGAGCTCGGCCATGTTGGCGTCGCCGAGGATCACGTGGAGGCGGCGCCACGTCTCGTCCGGGGCGTGCGGTTCGTCGCGGGTGTTGATGATCCCGCGGCGCAGAGTGGTCTCCAGACCGGTGAACACCTCGATGTAGTCGGCGCGTTGGGAGATCTGGAAACCGGGCTCCTCCCCGGATTGACCTATGCCGACCCGCCCGGCACCGCAGAACACCTGGCGGGAGACCAGATGGGGCGCCAGGCTCATCGAGAGCTCGTCGAAGTCGACCTCGCGACGCACGAGGTAGTTCTCGTGGGCGCCGTAGGACGCGCCCTTGCCGTCGACGTTGTTCTTGTAGAGCTTGAGCTCGGCGTTGCCGTCGACGGCGGACGACTCACTACCGGCCCGGTGCATGATCCGCTCCCCCGCCTTGTCCCAGATCACCGCGTCGATCGGGGAATCGACCTCGGGAGAGGAGTATTCGGGGTGTGCGTGGTCGACGTAGAAGCGCGCGCCGTTGGTGAGCACCCGGTTGCTCACCCCGAACTCGCTCGGATCGTAGGCGCGGGCGGAGCCGAGATCGAAGCCGCGGGCGTCGCGTAGGGGCGATTCGGACCCGTAGTCCCACCGGGTCGCATCGGCGGTCCCGGCGACCTCGCCCGGGTCGGTGTACGCCTTGACCACCTGGGTCGAGGTGACCACCGAGCTGAGCAGCGGCTGACCCACGGCGACGATGCCGAACTCGATCTCGGTCCCGATCACCCGGCCTCTCGCGACCTCGTCGGACTCGTCCCGCCCGGTCGGGGTCACCGCTCGTCCTCCCTGTGCGGCACGATGACCTCGACCACGCGTTCTCCCCGGACTCCCGCGAGACGCGCCCATTCCTGCGGGTTGGAGGTGTTGGGCAGATCGGTGTTCTCCGCGAACTCCGCGTCGACGGCGTCCAGGAAATCGTCGGTCGTCAGACCCTGTCCGGTGCCGTGCACGATGTCCTTGATCGCGATTTTCTTGGCCCGGTCCACGATGTTGCGCAGCATCGCCCCGGAGGTCAGATCCGCGAGATGGAGGGACGACCGTCGGCCGGACGCGTGGACCAGATGCACGTAGGTGGTCGACTCGTCCCTGGTGTAGAGACGGTCGACGATCCGGGTGATGAGGCCGCGGACATGCTCCTCGCCGCCCGCGGAACCGACCTCGTCCGGATCGAACCGTAGATCCGGCGTGATGTACTTGGCGAGGATGTCGGCCGCGGCGTCGGCGTCCGGGCGGTCGATCCGGATCTTGAGATCGAGTCGGCCCGGGCGCAGGATCGCCGGGTCGATCATGTCCTCCCGGTTGGAGGCGCCGATCACGATGACGTTGCGCAGGTCCTCCACCCCGTCGATCTCGGCGAGGAGCTGAGGGACGATCGTGGTCTCCATGTCGGAGGAGATGCCCGACCCGCGGGTGCGGAAGATGGAGTCCATCTCGTCGAAGAACACGATCACCGGGTTGCCCTCGGTCGCCTTCTCCCGAGCCCGCTCGAAGATCGACCGGATGTGCCGCTCGGTCTCGCCCACGTACTTGTTGAGCAGTTCCGGACCCTTGATGGAGAGGAAGTAGGAGTTGGGGTACCGGCCATCGCTGGTGTCCTCCCCCCGCGACGTCGCCGAGGCCAGCGCCAACGAGTGCGCGACCGCCTTCGCGATCAGGGTCTTGCCGCACCCGGGAGGGCCGTAGAGCAGCACCCCCTTCGGCGGGGCGAGATGGAACTCGCGGTAGAGCTCATGGTGGACGAAGGGCAGTTCGATGGCATCGCGGATCTGCTCGATCTGTGCGCCGAGACCGCCGATGTCGGAGTACTCGACCATCGGGATCTCCTCGAGCAGGAGCTCGTCGACCTCGGCCTTGGGCACGACCTCGAACGCCACGGCGGCCTTGGGGTCCACCAGGACCGCGTCGCCCGGGCGCACCGGCGCCGGGTGGGCGGCGGTGCGCCCTCCGCGCAACCCGGACGCCAGATGGACGACGTGCTCCTCGTCGTTGCCCATCACCACGCGGGCCCGCACCCCGTCGGCCAGCACGTCCCGGAAGACCGCGGTGACGCCGGTGACGGGGAGGCCTGTGCAGGCCTCGATGACGGTCATCGCTTCGTTCAGGCGGACGGTGACGCCCGCCGCGAGCACGGAGGGGTCGACCCCGGGCGCCAGGGTCAGACGCATCCGCCGACCGGCCGCCATGACCTCCGCGGTATCGGCGTCCACGGGGTCCTGCAGCAA
>NZ_JAALDV010000016.1:0-3056 GCF_014145045.1 Dietzia sp. DQ12-76 | reverse complement strand
CGAGGGTGGTCTTGCCCGTCCCGGGCGGAGCCTGGACCACCGCCGTACCCGCCGTGGCGAGCGCGCGCCGCAGGGCCGGGAGCGCGTCGGTGAAGGGCAGGCCGCGGCCGATCCGGTCCAGATCGAACGGGCTCATCACCCGGTCCCGCCCGACGCCACCATGCTCCCGAGACTAGATGTCCGCGCCGTCCCGCACGGATTCGGCGGCGTTCGCTGTCGGCGTACACGTATCCGCAATGATTCCCCGACCTGCCGCGTTGAACCCTGGTGACGGGCCGACTGCCACTCCTGTGGCTCCGGGCGTCAGACCGGGCCACTACAGTGGTGAACACCCGAGGAATGTGAGGTAGCACGATGTTCGAACGGTTTACCGACCGCGCGCGTCGCGTCGTCGTCCTGGCCCAGGAAGAGGCCCGGATGCTCAACCACAATTACATCGGCACCGAGCACATTCTGCTTGGTCTCATCCACGAGGGCGAGGGAGTGGCCGCCAAGGCCCTCGAGTCCCTGGGGATCTCGCTTGAAGCGGTGCGGAGTCAGGTCGAGGAGATCATCGGCCAGGGCCAGCAGGCGCCCAGCGGGCACATCCCGTTCACGCCGCGGGCCAAGAAGGTCCTCGAGCTGAGCCTGCGCGAGGCGCTGCAGCTCGGCCACAACTACATCGGGACCGAGCACATCCTCCTCGGCCTCATCCGAGAGGGTGAGGGGGTGGCCGCGCAGGTGCTGGTCAAGCTCGGAGCGGACCTCACCCGGGTCCGGCAGCAGGTCATCCAGCTGCTCTCCGGCTACCAGGGCAAGGAGGCGGAGGCCACGGGCGCGCCGGCGGGGACCGGCGGGCGCGAGTCCGGGACGCCGTCGTCCTCGACGGTCCTGGACCAGTTCGGCCGCAACCTCACGCAGGCCGCCATGGAGGGCAAGCTCGACCCGGTGGTCGGCCGCGCCAAGGAGGTCGAGCGCATCATGCAGGTGCTCTCCCGGCGCACCAAGAACAACCCGGTGCTCATCGGAGAGCCCGGCGTGGGCAAGACCGCGGTCGTCGAGGGCCTCGCCCAGGCCATCGTCAACAACGAGGTCCCCGAGACCCTCAAGGACAAGCAGGTCTACTCGCTCGACCTGGGGTCCCTGGTGGCCGGTTCCCGCTACCGCGGTGACTTCGAGGAGCGCCTGAAGAAGGTGCTCAAGGAGATCAATCAGCGGGGCGACATCATCCTGTTCATCGACGAGATCCACACGCTCGTCGGGGCGGGTGCCGCCGAGGGCGCGATCGACGCGGCGTCGATCCTCAAGCCCAAGCTGGCCCGCGGTGAGCTGCAGACCATCGGCGCCACCACGCTCGAGGAGTACCGCAAGCACATCGAGAAGGACGCGGCGCTCGAGCGTCGTTTCCAGCCGGTGCAGGTCCCCGAGCCCAGCGTCGAGTTGTCCATCGAGATCCTCAAGGGTCTACGCGACCGCTACGAGGCGCACCACCGTGTCACCATCACGGACGCGGCCCTGGCCGCGGCGGCCCAGCTGGCGGACAGGTACATCAACGACCGCTTCCTGCCGGACAAGGCGATCGACCTCATCGACGAGGCCGGCGCCCGCATGCGGATCAAGCGGATGACCGCTCCGCCGGACCTCCGGGAGTTCGACGAGAAGATCGCCGAGGCCCGGCGCGAGAAGGAGTCCGCGATCGACGCGCAGGACTTCGAGAAGGCCGCCGGTCTGCGGGACACGGAGAAGAAGCTCATCGCCGAGCGCTCGGAACGTGAGAAGCAGTGGCGTGCGGGCGACATGGACGTGGCCGCGGTGGTCGACGAGGAGCAGATCGCCGAGGTGCTGGGTAACTGGACCGGGATCCCCGTGTTCAAGCTCACCGAGGAGGAGACCACACGTCTGCTCCGCATGGAGGACGAGCTGCACAAGCGGATCATCGGCCAGGAGGACGCCATCAAGGCGGTCTCCCGGGCCATCCGTCGCACGCGGGCCGGTCTCAAGGACCCCAAGCGCCCGTCGGGGTCGTTCATCTTCGCCGGCCCGTCCGGTGTCGGCAAGACCGAGCTCTCCAAGGCGCTGGCCAACTTCCTGTTCGGCGAGGACGACGCGCTCATCCAGATCGACATGGGTGAGTTCCACGACCGCTTCACCGCCTCCCGCCTGTTCGGCGCACCTCCCGGGTACGTCGGATACGAGGAGGGTGGCCAGCTGACGGAGAAGGTCCGGCGCAAGCCGTTCTCGGTGGTCCTGTTCGACGAGATCGAGAAGGCCCACTCCGAGATCTACAACACGCTCCTGCAGGTGCTGGAGGACGGCCGTCTCACCGACGGGCAGGGTCGCATGGTGGACTTCAAGAACACCGTGTTGATCTTCACCTCCAACCTCGGCACGAGGGACATCTCCAAGGCCGTCGGGATGGGCTTCCAGTCCGCCGACAACACCGAGGACGCCTACGACCGGATGAAGCAGAAGGTCAACGACGAGCTCAAGAAGCACTTCAGGCCCGAGTTCCTCAACCGTATCGACGAGATCGTGGTGTTCCACCAGCTCACCAAGGACCAGATCGTCGAGATGGTCGACCTGATGGTCAGCCGCGTGGGCGTGGCGCTCAAGGCCAAGGACATGACGATCGAGATCACCGACCGTGCCAAGGAACTCCTGGCCAAGCGGGGCTTCGACCCGGTGCTGGGGGCGCGGCCGCTGCGTCGCACCATCCAGCGCGAGATCGAGGACACGCTCTCGGAGAAGATCCTCTTCGGTGAGGTCGCGGCCGGCGAGTTGATCACCGTCGACGTCGAGGGTTGGGACGGTGAGTCCGACCAGACGGAGAACGCCAGGTTCACCTTCACCGGGGTCCCGCGGCCGGACGCCGCCGAGTCCCGCGAGGGTGAGGAGATCACCGCGAGTGTCGCTCCGACGGGTGAGGCCGGCCCGGGTGACTCGCTTCCCCCGAGCTCGGGTGGCTTCGCCGGCGGCGCCCCCGGTGGATCCTCGGGTAGTGGTGGGGCGGCTCCCGCCACCACCTAGCCCGAAAGGCGCCGCACCACCGCGAGGCGGCCCCCGCTCTTCCGAGCGGG
>NZ_JAALDV010000168.1:0-19826 GCF_014145045.1 Dietzia sp. DQ12-76 | reverse complement strand
CGCGCCTCCACGCCCACGCCGCCAGTCCCCCCAGGACCAGGGGAACCCCACGGTCACCGCAGCCGCGCCCGGGGGGCCGGGCACCGTTGACGGGCGGCCGCGGCCGGATGCGTCGGCATCGGTTGGATGTCACCATGCGGGTGACCCGTTCCCGATCCCCGGAGACGCCCATGTCGACCGCGGCACTGCTTCTCACCGTACTGGGCGCCGTGGGGACGCTGTTCCTGCTGATCATGGGCCTGAAGCTCCACGCGTTCGTCTCGCTGCTGATCGTCAGTATCGTCACCGCTCTCGTCGTCGGCATCCCTCCCGCGGAGATCGTCGAGGTGGTCGAGGACGGGATGGGCGGCGTTCTCGGGTTCGTCGCGATCATCGTCGGCCTCGGGGCGATGTTCGGGCAGGTCCTCAGGGTCACCGGCGCCGCTGACCGCATCGCCGACACGCTGGTCACGGCCTTCGGCGAGCGCCGGGTTCCGTGGTCACTGGGTTTGACCGGGCTCATCGTGGCGATCCCGGTCTTCTTCGACGTCGCGCTGGTCCTGTTGATCCCGCTCGTCTACACGCTCGCCACACGACTCAAGAAGTCGCTCATCATCTTCGCGCTCCCGCTCCTGGCCGGGTTGAGCGCCGGCCACTCCCTCATCCCGCCCACGCCGGGCCCCGTGGCCGCGGCCGGGATCGTGGGCGCCGACCTGGGCTGGGTGATCCTCCTCGGCATAGTCGCGGCGGTTCCCGCCGTCATCCTGAGCGGGGTCGTCTACGGGCGCTTCATCGGCGCCCGGATCGACGTCGGCGTCCCCGAGGGCATGGAGGAGGAAGCCCGGGACCAGGCAGGGGGTGGTGACGGCGCAGACGGCGACGACGACGAGGAGCAGAGCTCCGAGGACCGAGTCGAGAACGCCCCCGGCTTCGGTCTCATCCTGACGATCCTGGCCGTGCCGCTGCTGCTGATCCTCGGCAACACCGCCACCGAAGCACTGGTGGACCCGGAGAGTCCGATCGCCCAGGTGATGGCCCTGGTCGGCGATCCGATCGTCGCGCTGATCATCGCGGTCCTGTTGGCCTTCTACGTCCTCGGCATGCGCCACGGCTTGGACCGCGGCGATCTGCAGTCGGTGGCCTCGGCCGCGTTCACCCCGGTGGGGCTCATCCTGCTCGTCACCGGCGCCGGCGGGGTGTTCGGCGAGGTCCTCGAGCAGAGTGGCGTCGGGGATGCGATCGAGGAGGTGTTCCAGGGCCTGGGGTTCCCGGTCCTGCTCCTGGCGTTCCTGTCCGCCGTGGTACTGCGGGTCGCACTGGGGTCATCGACCGTCGCCACCGTCACCGCCGCCGCGATCGTCGCCCAGACCCTGGGGGGACAGGATCTCTCGGCACCCATGCTGGCCGCGGTCGTCGTCGCCATCGGTGCGGGGGCGACGGTTCTGTCGCACGTCAACGATTCCGGGTTCTGGCTGGTCAACCGTTTCCTCGGGCTGACCGAGAAACAAACGCTGCTCACCTGGACCGCCATGCAGACGATCATGGGGGGCACAGCCTTCCTGACCGTCTTCGCACTCAGCTTCGCGCTGTAGACCACGCCACCGCGCCGTGCGGTGGCATCGAGGCAAGACCGAGACAAGGAGGAACACCGATGACCAAGGAATTCGTCAACTGGTCCGGGAGTCTGCGCTTCACCCCGTCGGACACCGCGCGGCCGTCGGACGAGGCCGCGGTGCAGGAGGTGGTCCGGCGAACCGCTGAGGAGGGCGGGACCGTCCGGCCGGTCGGCTCGGGGCACTCCTCCGTCCCGCTGATGCGGACCTCGGACGTCCTGCTCACGCTGGACGAGATGTCCGGGCTGGTCTCACACGACACCGACGCCGGTCGCGCCTCGTTGCTCCCTGGGACGGGCATCGCCCGGGCGGGTGAACTCCTCGCGGAGCACGACCTGGCGATGGAGAACCTCGGCGACGTGGACTACCAGGCCCTCGCCGGGGCCATCGGTACGGGGACCCACGGGACCGGGCGGGAACTGGGCAACCTCTCCCAGACCGTGGTCGGTGGCCGGCTGGTCACGGCGGACGGAGAGGTGGTGCCCTTCGGCGAGGACGCCGGGCCGGACCACGATGCGGACCTGCTCCGCGCGGCGCAGGTCTCCCTCGGCTCACTCGGGGTCATGACGTCATTGACGTTGCGCCTGCTGCCCGCCTACGAGCTGCACCGCCTCAACTGGTGCACCCACATCGACTGGGTGCAGGACAACTTCGCCGAACTCACGACGTCCAATCGGCACTTCGACTTCTACTGGTATCCCCGCAGTGACGAGGCCCAGGTCAGAACGATGAACCTCCCCGGGCAGGAGCCGGACCTGACCCCCCCGGGTGACCACGTCCACGAGGACGCCACCGGCGTGAGCTACGACATCATCCCGAACTCACGTGACCTGAGGTTCGACGAGATGGAGTACATGCTGCCGTTCGACGAGGGCCTGGAATGCTTCAAGGTCCTGCGGGAGCGGATCAAGGAGCGGCACCGCCAGAAGGTGGGCTGGCGCGTCCTGGTCCGGACCATCGCGCCCGACGACGCGCTGATCAGCAACTGCTACCAGCGCCCCACCATGACCATCGCGCTTCTGCAGAACAACGAGCTGCCCTACGAGGAGTACTTCAACGACATCGAACCGATCCTGCAGGGCTTCGGTGGCCGACCGCACTGGGGCAAGAAGCACACCATGCGTGCGGACCAGCTACGCGGTCTGTACCCGGAATGGGAGACGTTCCACGATGTCAGGCGGCGCCTCGATCCGGACGGCGTCTTCATGAACGACTACCTGCGGTCGCTGTTCGAAGGAGATGTGGCATGAACCAGGAGACCGGCCGGACCCTGTGGGTGTTCCCCGGCGGGAACATCCCGTCGACCAGCACGGGCCCGGAACCCGAGTACACCAGCCGGGACGAGCTCTGCATCCTCAACGTGTGCGAGACCGACGCCAGCCTGGAGATGACGGTCTATCACTCCGACGGCGACCCTGTCGGGCCCTACCCGGTGCAGGTCGCGGCCCAGCGGGTGCGGCACGTGCGCGTCAACGATCTGATCGACCCCCAGGCCGTCTTCCTGGGTGAACCGTACGGCATGGTCATCCGGTCGGATGTGCCGGTGTTCGTCCAGGTGACGAGGCTCGACACCCGTCGTGGCGGCCTCAGCGGTATGACGACGATGGGTTTCGCGCCCGACTGAGACAGGGCGATGCGGGAGGGAGTTCCCTGCGCATGCAGGCGCGCGGCCACTGGTCGAGGCCGTGGGCGATCTCCGCAGCCCGGATCTCTCTGAGGCCGGGGCTCTCCTCGTGCTCTGCGAGGTACCGGAACCCATGACGCTCGTAGTAGGGCCCATTCCACGGGACGTGGGTGTAGGTGGTCAACGTGACCGCGGGGAGCCGGTGCTCCCGCGCCCATCCGATCATGTACTCCAGCAGGGCCGCGCCGATCCCGCGGTGCATGTGGTCGCTGTGCACCGAGACCTGGCCCAGGTGAGCGTTGCCGTCGACCACATCGGCCAACAAGTACGCCACCGGCCGGTCGGATCCATCGGTGCTGACCCACGCCCGCCCGTTCTGCACAAACTCTCGTAGTGAATCGATCGACGGCGGGTCGTCCTCGGCCACCGAGGTCATCCCGATGTCCGCAAAGGGTGCTCCGGCCGAGCGTTCGATGTCCTGCAGGACGATCAGGTCGATCTCCCTGGCGGGCCGGATGCGGTACGTCGTCACCGGCTCGCTCTCCGTTCTCGTCGTCCCGTGCAACGCAGTCTGGGCGTTGCGTCTCCGGCGTCCTGCGCCCGTGCCGCGTGGATTCTACCGATGCGACAGCAATTCGAGCGCGATCACCGCGAGAGCGAGCAGGCTCTGTGTCGCGAGTATGGCGAGTCGTTGGCCGCGGGGAACGGTGAGCCTCCGGACGGCGAGGATTCCGACCGCCGCGAGAGTGCCGGTGGTGACCAGCATCGCGGCGAGGAGACCGGTCGCGGTGTCGTAGAGGCCGACGTGGGCGGGGATGAGGCAGATCACGGGAGGGACGGCGACGGTGCCCGCGCCGAGAGTGTCGACGAGCATCCGTCTGTGTTCGTCGGAAGCGGGGAGTTGCCCGTGGATCACCATGCGACTGAGGAGGCCCGCGACGTAGACCGCGCAGATGGTCGCCGTGACCGTGATGGCGAGCGTGCCGAGTGCGACGCCCGCGGTCGGATGGTGGTCGTGGGCACGGAGGGCGATGATGACGGCGAGAGTCGTGAAGGCGACGTAGATGCGCTCCTTCAGGGCCGAAGCCCGGTGCATCCGCGTGAGGGCATCGCGGCCCGGGTCGGGTCGGGGCGCGGTCACCAGCGATTGTCTCTTCGGGCTGTGTAGGCACGCATGAACGCGTGCGCGCCGTCGGTCATGATCCGCTGCACGTGCTCGGCGTCGGCACGTCGGCGCAGCGGTTCGTTGAGGACCCGCAGTGTGGTGAGGGCGTGGAAGTGGTCGGCGGCCAGCTCGGGGTCATCCACGTCGAGTAGGCCGATTCCGGCGAAGTGCGCAAAGCGTTCGGCGAGCGCCTGGGTATGTGCGTCGCCCAGGGGGTGATCCTCGAGCTCGGGCAGGAGTGGCTCGTTCTCGGAGATGAGCTTGACCGCGGCGGCGTAGGGGGACGATACGAGTTGCGAGCGGCCGAGGTCGGTCGCGAAGCCGGTCACGGCGTGGGCGAGGTCGTCGACCTCTCCGTCGGCGAGCGTGTCGGGCAGATGCGCATCGATCAGCCCTCGCAGCGTGACCAGCGCGGTCTCGCCTGCGTCCTCGATGACGCCGAGCAGCAGTCGCCGCTTGTCGCCGTAGTAGTCGTAGACGGTGCGCTTGGACACCTCCGCCCGCTCGGCGATGGCATCCATGCTGGTGCGCTCCACTCCGAACTCCACGAACAGGTCGCGTGCGGCGACCAGGATCGCGGCGCGCTTGTGCGCTTGTCCCTGTCGCACAGGCTTCTGCGTCGCTGCACTCATTGCTGTGGCCTCCTGAGCGTCCGTCGTGGCAAGCCTACACTGGCGAGTGTAGTCCTACACGGAACGGTGTAGTGTAGCGGCATGTGCACATCCACTTCGGCTTCTCTCGAGGCCCACGCGCTGGTCAAGCGATACGGTGACATCACCGCCGTGGATCACCTCTCGTTCCAGGTCGTCCCCGGTGTCGTCACGGGCTTCCTCGGGCCGAACGGGGCCGGCAAGTCCACGACCCTGCGGATGTTCCTCGGCCTGGACAGGCCGACCAGTGGTGCGGCGACGATCGACGGACGCCGGCTGGCGGACCTACCGCACCCCATGCAGGCGGTCGGCGCGATGCTCTCGGCCGATACCGTCCACCCGCGTCGCTCGGCCGCCGACCACCTCGCGGCGGTCGCACGCGCCGGCGGCGTTCCACGACGTCGGGTCGCCGAGGTTCTGAACGTCGTCGGTCTGGCAGACGACGGGCACCGCCCCGCGGGCGACTTCTCGCTAGGGATGAAACAGCGCCTCGGGATCGCTACGGCGCTGATCGGCGACCCCGGCATCCTCATTTTCGACGAACCACTCAACGGTCTCGATCCCGAGGGAATCCGGTGGGCTCGGTCCCTCATGCGCGATCTCGCGGCAGAGGGGCGCACGGTGTTGTTCTCCAGCCACCTCATGGGCGAGATGGAACTGACCGCCGACCACCTCGTCGTGATCCACCACGGAAAGCTCCTCGCCGACCAACCCTTGACCGCGTTCATCGCCGATCACACGAGCGAGTACGTCCGTGCGCGCACACCGGACCGGGACGGGCTGGGTGATGCTCTTTCTCGCGAGGGGCTCCCTGCAGTCACCGATCCGGGTTGCGCCGACGCGCTCGACGTCGCCGGCGCGGCCACCGACCGTGTCGGCCACGTCGCCGCCGTGTCGGGGATAGAGCTCTCTGAGCTCACCGCTGTCCGCGACTCCCTCGAAGACGCCTTCCTGACCATGACCGCCACCGAGCACAAAGGTGCCCGATGATGAACCTCCTCGCCGCCGAGTGGATCAAGACCCGCAGCGTCCGCAGCACCTGGATCACCGCCATCGCGACCGTCATCGTCACCGTCATGGTGAGCCTTCTCGGCATCAGCGGGCTCATGGTCGATTGGCAGGCTGAGCTCCCGGCCGACTTCGACCCCACGGGCAACAGCCTCAAGGGAATCCTCGTCGGCCAGATCCTCATCGCGACCCTGGGTGCGCAGGCCATCACCAGCGAGTACGCCACGGGTCAGATCATCACCAGCCTCGCCATCTCCCCGCGACGCGGAGTCTTCCTGATGGCCAAGGTCGCCATCGCCACCCTGGTCGCGCTCGCCACCGCCGTGGTCACCGTGGCGTGCAGCGTCGGGGCGGGTCAGGCAGCACTCGCGGCCGCCGGGCTGCCCACCGCGAGCCTCACCGCCCCCGACACCATCCGCGCGGTCTTGTGCGCCGTGGCCTATCTCGTCCTGACCGCCGTCCTGGGCCTCGCATTCGGCACCCTCACCCGCAGCTCCACCGGTGCGCTGGCGATCATCGTCACCGTCGCCCTCCTCGTGCCCGCCCTCGCGCCCGGCATGCCCGGCGTCCTCGGCGACATCGCGGGCACCTACTGGCCCACCACGGCCGGACAGAGCTCCTACGCGGCCACCTCGACCGGCCCGCTGACGCCATTGTCCGGGCTCGCCGTCATGGCCGCGTTCACCTTCGTGACCGCCCTCGCAGCCCACGTCACGCTGAAGACGCGCGACGCATGACGGACCGTACCCACGGGCCGTCATGCACGCCTGTGCCCAGCGAATCGTGGACGACGCAACCGTCGTGATCGCACGAAGTTCGAGCCCCGACCTGCTCGTCGGGGCCTATGCGTCAAGCACCAGTCGCGCAGATTTCGCGCGAGAGACGCAGATCATCATCTTCGCGCCAGATCGACGCTCCTGCTCTGTCAGTACGGAGTCGCGATGGTCAGGTTCGCCGCGCAGTACCGAAGTCTCGCAGACTCCGCATGTGCCCTCCTCGCATGAGTACACGATGGGCACACCGGCTTCGTCCGCCACGTCCACGATGGAGCGGTCTGCCGGGATCGTGAGTGTGACCTCGGACTGAGCGAACTCGACCTCGAATTCGGTGTCTCCCTCACCCGACGGTGTGTCTGATACGGGGGCGAACCTCTCCATGTGGAGTGCACCGGTTGGCCAGGTCTGACACGCAGTGTCGATGGCGTCGAGCAACGGACTCGGTCCGCAACAGTAGACGGCGGTGTCGTCCGTGGGTGTGGAAAGCAGTGCCTGGAGGTCCAGGAGCCCGTATTCGTCCTGAGGGCGCAGGAGGACTCGCGGTCCCCACGTGTTGTTGAGCTCCTCTGCGAAGGCCATGGACGTGCGGGTGCGCCCGCCATAGAGCAGAGTCCACTCGGCCCCTGCGTCGTGTGCGGCCTCGATCATGGGGAGTATCGGCGTGATGCCGATGCCCCCTGCGATGAACAGATACCGCTGGGATGGTGCTAGGTCGAAGTGATTGCGCGGGAGGCTGACAGGAACGGTGTCACCGGCGCGGAGTTCATCAACGATGTAGGAGGATCCACCGCGGCTCGTCGGTTCTCGAAGGACTGCGACCTGGTAGTGGCTGCGGTCCGTGGGCGAGGAACACAGTGAGTACTGCCGGATCAGCTTCCCGGACCGGCCCACGTGCAGATCGATGTGTGCTCCTGGTTCCCAGCGCGGAAGGTCACCATTGTCCGGACGCGCCAGGGTGAGTCGGACGATGTCGGCGGCGACCGTGTCTTTCTCGAGCACGACCACGTCGAAGGTGTCGGGTGTAGGCATGGAGTTACCTCACTTCGTCGTCGAGCGGCGGCGCTCGCCGGCCCGCTGGTAGAAGCCCATGAGCGCGGGCTGATCGATCGCGCTGCTCTGTGCCGCTGAGACGGGCAGGCCGCGCAGGATGTTCTTCACCGGCACTTCGAGTTTCTTGCCGGTCATCGTGTGCGGGATGCCGGGGGCGTGGATCACCTCGTCTGGTACGTGACGCGGGGATACCGAGTCGCGAATCGCAGCCTGGATCTTCGCTCCGAGTTCCGCATCGAGGTCGACGCCGGGCGCCAGAGTCACGAACATCGGCATCCAGTAACCACCGTTCGGTTCCTCCACGCCGACGACGAGCGCCTCGAGCACTTCGGGAAGGTCCTCGGCCGCCTGGCAGATGTCGGCGGTGCCCATGCGGATGCCGTGCCGGTTCAGGGTCGCGTCGGAGCGACCGTGGACGACGATCGAACCGCGGGAGGTGACGGTGACCCAGTCGCCGTGGCGCCAGACGCCGGGGAAGTGATCGAAGTATGCGCTGTGGTACCGACTGCCGTCGGGATCGTTCCAGAACCGGATGGGCATCGACGGCAGGGGACTGGTGATGACGAGCTCACCGACCTGGTCACTCAAGGATTCCTGCTCCGCCGACCATGCGTGCATGTCGACGCCGAGCCATCTCGCGGTGATCTCCCCAGGTCGGCTTTCGACCGTGGGGACGCCGCCGGCGAATCCACTGACCACGTCGGTTCCGCCGGTGGTCGAGCTGACCGCCACAGTGGGGCCCAACTCGTCGGTGATCCACTGATGGACCGTGGCGGTGAGTACGGCTCCGGTGCATCCCAGCATTCGTAGCGGCCCGAGGTCGAAGTCGGCCGCGGGGCGCAGGCCGCCGTCGCGGGAGGCGCTCAGATAGCCGGGGCTGAGGCCCAGGTGGGTGATCTGGCCGCGCTCCGCGACCTCCCACAGCGCGCGGGCCGTGGGTGCTCCGTCGAAGCAGTGGATGGTGGCTCCACAGAGGAGCCCGCCGAGGCGGAGGTTCCACATCATCCAGTTCAACGTGGTGTACCAGAAGAACTGGTCTCCCTCTCGCATGTCGAAGAACAGTCGGAGGGTTTTGAGGTGTTCCGCGACGACCCCTGAATGGCTGTGAACGATGCCTTTCGGAGGCCCGGTCGTTCCCGAGCTGAACAAGACCCACAGCGGGTGATCGGACGGAACCGCGAGTGGGGCAACGGCTTCTTGGGGCTGGGGGGTGACCGCCGACTCCCACGTGATGGTGCTGGGGCTCGGGGTGTGACCGTCCCCTACCAGTATCGTCGCACTCACGGTCGGTAGCCCTGCACGGAGCGTCTCGACATCGTGGGTGCGGTCGATCCGACGGCCCCGGTGGTGGTAGCCGGCGGCGGCGATCAGGCAGGTGGGTTCCAGCTGCTCGAACCGGGCTAGGGCTGCGTCACCTGCCAGGTCGGTACCGCAACCCGCCCACACCGCGCCGAGACTCGCGGTAGCGAGGAACGCGACGACGGCTTCGGGACGGTCCGGCAGGTAGCCGACCACGCGGTCGCCGGTCGACACGCCGGTTCGCGCCAACGTTGCCGCAAGAGCTTTCACCTGCTCTTCGAGTTCGGTCCAGGACAGCGTGCGGGTGATACCGGTTTCGTCGTGGCCGATCACGGCAGCACCGGTGCGAGGTCGAGCGAAGACCTGGGACACATAGTTGATGCGGCCACCAGGAAACCACTGTGTTCGTGGCATCACGGAGCCGTCAGTGACTGCTCGAGGTGCGGTCTCCCAGTTCATTCCGCAGAACGTGGTGACCGACCTCCAGAAGGCATCGGAGTCCCGGACGGACCATTCCCACAGCTCGGCGTAGGGCGCCCCGGGCCGGGGGCCGCCATATGTGGAGGCCAGGCGAGCGAACGAGAGGAGTGCTGGTTCTTCCATCAGTTGCTCCTGATGGGGGTCCAGGACCGTTGGCGGCGTGGCTGACCTACTCGCGCTCGTGGCAATTGTTGTGCTTCGGCTCCCGCGACGACCGTGTTGCTCAGCGCACCGATACCCTCGGCGACCAGCGTCACCACGTCGCCGGGTCGGAGCGGGGGGGCCGCCTCGGTGCTCAGATGAGCCCAGTACTCGAGAAGACATCCGGCACCGCATGTTCCGGACCCCAGCACATCCCCTGGCCGGAGTTCCGCGCCGCGAGAAGCAAACGCGATCATCTCCTCGAAAGACCACGCCATGTTCGCCGAGTTATCGCCGCCCGCAGGAAGCGGGACTCCGTTGAGTTCCACGTGGAGGTCGAGAGCCAGGCGGCCGTCCCGGCGAAACGGTTCGAGTTCGTCGGGGGTGACGATCCACGGGCCGATCGAATTGGCGAAGTCCTTGCCCTTGACCGGGCCCATGCCGAACGGGGTCACCGGCTTCATCAGGTCGCGGGCTGACCAGTCGTTGAACAACGTGAAGCCGGCGATGTGTTCGTGAGCCTGGTCCGGTGTGAGGTCTCTGCCTGCTCTGCCGATCACCACGGCCAGCTCGAGTTCGAAGTCCAGGAGTTCGCAGCCGGGTGGTACTGCTACTTCCGCGTCAGGTCCGATGACCGCGTTGGTGTTGGAGAAGTAGAACAGCGGCATCTCGTACCAGACCGGGAGGGGTTCCGTGGCGCCGAGGACGGTCAGACTGCCTTCGAGGTGTTCTTCGAAGGTCAGGAAATCCCGCAGGGTGGGGGGTTCGACAGGTGCCAACAAGTGAACATCCGACAGTGGGAGCGTCGGGCCGTCGGGGTGGTGATCGACCAACTCGAGTCGTCCCGGTGGGGAGGCTTCCAAGAGACGCGACACCGTGATGTCTGCCGCGAGGGGTTGAACGCGATCGTCGTCGACGACTGCCGCGCGGGTGCCGCCGTCGAGCTCCATGCGTGCGATCTTCATCAGTCGCTCGCCTCCGACGCGGCCGCAGCGGCATGCAGCTCGAAGTCCGCGATGCGCCCGAACTGTTGAAGCCTGTTCTCGCGGGGGCGCCTCGGATCGAGTTGTTCGTAGACGTTGAGCACATTCGCCGCGATTCGTCCCTGTTCCGACAGGTCGGCGAACCGGCTCATGTCAATGGAAGCGACAGCGTCTTCAACGGACAGTCCCTGTTCGAAACGCTTTACCGCCTCCGCCGAGACGAATTCGAGGTAGTCGCGCACCCTCGACACCCCGTTCTTGTCGGTCAGAGGCCCGTGGCCGGGGACGATGGCGACGAGTTCGAGGTCGAGAATCAGATCGCAGGCGGCAATGCACCGACTGATGGGCCCGGCCCACACGAGCGGCGCGCCCCCGATGAACAGGATGTCGCCGGTGAAAACCACCCCCGCATCGGCCACGTGGACCACGAGATCACCCGGGGTGTGGGCGGGACCGACCTGGATGAGCCTCACCTCGCGTCCACCCACATCGAGAGACAGCTCTCCGGTGAACGTTCGGGTCGGCGGGGTCGCCACGATGCCGGCGTGATCGAAGTGACCACCGACCTCTCTGATGAACTCACCGACCCGGTCCTCGCGTCCGGACATGGAGACCAGTTCGTCAACGGACGCCTCGGTCATCAGCTCTGCGGCTGCCTGGGTGGCGACGATCTCCACATCTGGCCCCGCTACGAGCTGGTTGCCGAACCAGTGATCACCATCGGAGTGGGTGTTGACGAGCGTCCGGATCGGTTGCCCGCGCAGCAGCGGCGCGTAGGCGGCCAGCATCTCGGCGGTGTGCGGGAGATCGTAGAGGGTGTCGATCAATAACGACTCCCCTGATCCGCGCACGAGACCGGTGTTGCTTTCTCCCCATCGACCCTCGGGCAGAAGCCAGGAGTGACAATGGTTCCCGAGGTCGTGAGGCCCTTTGGTGTATGTCATTCCGCTTCTCCCTCTGCGGGGACGACACGAACCGGCAGCGTGTCGAACTTCTGAACGGTCTGACTGGGACTGCGATGTGCATCGCCGGCGCGCTCGAATCGAGCCACCCGTCGCGTGAGCTCGGTCAACAGCGCCACCACTTCGAGCCGGGCGAAGGGGGAGCCGAGGCACGTGTGCAGGCCGCTGCCGAACGCGAGATGCGACTTGGCGTTCTCCCGCGTGACATCCAGCCGGTGGGGGTCGGGGAACTGGAGTGGGTCCCGGCTCGCGGCGGCGAGCAGCACAGCGACGCGGGCTCCCGCAGGGATCTCGACTCCATCGAGCTCGACAGCGCTCCGGGTCCGGCGGAAGAACGCTTTGAACGGGGCGCCGAAGCGCAGCAGCTCTTCGACGGCGTTGGGGATCAGATCGGGCCGACTCCTCAGCAGCTCCCACTGGTCGGGGTTGTCGACGAATGCGTCGATCGAGTTGCCCAGTAACGCGCCGGTCGAATCGATCCCGGCCAACCACAGGGAGGCCAGAGTCATGAGTCGCTGCGGCCCCTCGTGCTCAAGACGGCCGTCGTTGCCTCCCGAGTCGACGATCAGTCGACCGAGGCAGTGCGCAGGCATGTTGGGAAGTCCTTCCGACGCGAGCCACGTCACCGCCTCCATCACCAGGGCTGAGTGCTCCTCGGTTCCAGCGGGTTCCTCTCCTCGGCTGGTCGCGTCACTCCAGTCCGCCAGAGCCTGAGCACTTGGCGGGGTGATTCCGGTCAGCAGCGTCATGGCCTGATCGGGCATGGCCTGGGCCAGCACCTGCACTGCGTCGAACTCGCCGCGGGTGATCGCGTCCTGGGTGATTTCCGCCGCGGCCTTCTCGACACCGGGCTTGAAGGCGTCGATGGCGCGCTTGCTGAACGACGGCTGCAATGACCGGCGAATCTGGTCATGCAGCGGGGGGTCGTTCTCGATCAACGGATAGCGCTCGGTCCTGGCGGACGGAACGTTGAAGGTGACTCCGTCGCCGGACACGAACTCGGCGTGATTGCGCAAGACCTGGACGGCCTGTGCGTACCCGGAAACCATCCAGACGTCGCGGCCGGGTACATAGACGACCGGATCGTGCTGGCGGAGTCGGTCGTAGAAGCCGTACGGGTCACGTTGTGCGAGCGGCGAGTACGGGTCGAGGTCGTGATCCGGTGAGTCGGCGATGGATGCTGGATTGTTCATAATGCTCCTGTTCGAGAGAGGTTGCACTCGGGTGCAACTGTGGCCTGAGTCATAGTGTGCACCCGAGTGCATCTAAGATGCAAGGGGTACAGGAACGACGGACACGAGAAGAGGTGGGCTCCATGGCTCTCACGCCGCCATCACGCCTGATGAACCCGCGCGCCGCGCGAACGCGACAAGCTCTCTTCGACGCCGCTGCGCACCTGTTCGTCGAGCAGGGATACGAATCCACGACGATGGCCGCGATCGCCGCTGCGGCCGGCACGTCTCGCCGCACTGCGTTCAACTACTTCCCCAACAAGGGGGACATCCCCATGCTGTGGGTTCGGCAGATGGCCGATCGTGCAATCGAGCAGACCGAGGACGCGCGGTGCGGGGACGTCGCGGAGCGTATTCACGCGTACTTCCGCGCTATCAGCGAAGCGGTGGAGTCCGAACCCGAACTCAGCCGTCAGATGATGCTCGGCTGGACTGCGGCGCTCGGACCGACTCTGTACGAGTCTCAATTGCTGGCCGACGTCACTCCGCTACTGGAGGAGGGGCAACGGGCCGGACGCATCGACCAGGGGGTGGACGTTGCGGTGGCCGCCAGAGCTCTGAGCGACGTTCTTCAGGGGGCCGTCTTCAGGTGGGTGCGGGAGCCTGGAACCGTCCTCCACGACAGGGTCGACAGTGTGATCGGGCTAGTACTTCGAGCGGCGATCACGCCGACACCCGATATCGACTCCGGGCGACCGGCAGGATCAGGACGGGCTGATTAGATCTGACATCAGTCTCGGATGTGGATCTGCTCGCCCTGTGGGCTGAAGAGGGTCAGGACTTCTGATGCGGTATCGCTGCTGCCGGTGATGCAGTGCGGCTGCCGGGTGTCGAACTCGGCGGCGTCGCCCTCGACCAGAGTTGTGACCTGCGTCCCCAGGGCGAGGTCGACAGAGCCGCTGAGGACGTAGAGCCATTCGTAACCGCCGTGGGTCGCCTGCTTTGCGGGTTCTGCGTGCCGGCGGGGCGGGAGGATGATCTTGAAGGCCTGCACGGGGGCGCCGGATCGGGTCAGCGGGAGGTAGACGCGTCCGTGTTTGCGGATGGGCTTCGGGTGGATACGCGGATCCCCAGTGGGCGGCGCGCCGACGACGTCGTCGAGTGCGACTCGATAGACCTGTGCGAGGGGTATCAGCAGATCCAGGGTGGGGCGCCGGTGGCCGGATTCGAGTCGCGAGAGCGTGCTGACCGATATCCCGGTAGCCGAGGCGACGTCGGACAGCTTCATCTCGCGCCGCTGTCGCAGATCGCGGAGCCGCGGTCCGACGGCCTCCAACATGGTGGCGACGCGCCCGTCGGGTTGGTCGGAGCCATTGGGTGACGTTTGCATGTTTAGCAAGTGTAGTTGCTGTCTGTGTCGACGGCACGCATTCTTATGACCCCGCTTCCGATCAAGGACGAAGGGCCTTCGAGAGATGAGTTCGTCTGTGGTGACTGAGACAACGCGACCGTCGGTTGCGCGGTGGATTGCGCTCGCGGCGATCGCCACCGCCGCGTTGATGGTCGTGTTGGACGCCTCCGTGATCAACATCGCGCTGCCCCAGATGCAGCAGGAGTTGGGTTTCAGCGATGCTGCACGCGGATGGGCCGTGACCGCCTACGCGGTGCCCTTCGGTGGCCTGCTGCTCCTCGGCGGTCGCATCGCCGACTATGCGGGGCGCAAGCGGGTACTGATGGTGTCACTGAGCGGGTTCGCTGTGGCGTCGCTTATCGGGGGTCTGGCAACGGGCCAAGAGATGTTGATCGCGGCCCGCGCGCTGCAGGGCATCTTCGCCGCCGCGCTGGCGCCGGCGGCGCTATCCCTGGTGGCAGTCACCTTCACCGAACCGCGCGCACGGGCCCGCGCCTTCGCGGTGTTTGCCGCGACCCAGGGAAGCGGCGGCGCGATCGGGCTGCTGCTGGGCGGCGCCTTGACCGAGACTCTCGGGTGGCGCTGGTCGCTGTTCATCAACGTTCCCATCGCACTGATCGCGCTCGCCCTCGGCCTGCCGACGATCATCCGATCACGCCCCCACTCGGGCGGGCATCTCGATGTCCCCGGCGCCGTGCTCGCAACACTCGGTTCCGCCGCTCTGGTGGCGGCGTTCAGTGTGGCATCGGAACCGGGAGGCTGGGCGTCTACGACTCCGTACATCTACCTCGCGGGTGCGGGTCTCCTGCTCAGAGCGTTCGTCCGGCGGCAGCGGCGTACGAGCGATCCGCTTCTGCCGGGGCGGGTGGTGGCCGACCGGACCCGCGGCGGGGCGTATCTGATGGCGAGCTTCATGGCCGCCGGCATGTTTGGCATGTTCCTGCTGCTGCCGTATTACCTCCAGGGCCGCCTCGATTACAGTCCCCTCCTCACCGGGTTGGTCATCGTGCCGTTCAGCGTCGCGCTCGTACTGGCTTCTCTGCTCGTACCCACGCTCTTGTCGCAGGTGTCGTCCAAGACCGTGCTGGTCGGCGGAATCATCACTGCAACCATCGCAATGGCAGGCCTCGCAGTGGTCATCGCTCTGCCGGACCCGCTGGTCGGGATCCTGGCTGCGACCACGGTGATGGGCGTCGGCATCGGCTTGGTGTTCACCCCGCTCAACAGCAGCGTCGTCGCGGGCGTCGACGCCGACGATGTGGGGGTCGCCAGCGCCATGTTCAGCGTCACCCAGCAGATCGGTGGCGCCGTGGGCGTCGCGCTCCTCAACGGCGTCTACGTCATCGGTGCGTCAGCCGACGCTGCTTCCCGAGGAATCTCCCCCAACGCGTTGCGGCTTGCCTTCCTCGTCGCCACCGTCTTGTACGCCATCTCGGCGATCGTCGCGATCACCGTCATCCCCAGGAGGCAGAAGTTGACGCTCTAGCGAGCTCCCCAATGCAACAACGACATCAGATGCGCGGTCGCAGTGCCTTCGCGCCGAACCCGATACACGACGACATCGTCGCCGGAACACAAGTCGCAGGAACACAAGAGGATGGCCAGAACACATGACGACCTATGACGCGGAATTCTGGGAGCAGCACTACGTCGATACCGACCCGGCGTGGGGGACCTCCCCCAACCAGGCGATGGTCGACACGATAAGCCAGCTCTTCGCCGACGCAGGCACCGCTCTCGAACTCGGTGCCGGCCATGGCGGGGATGCGCTGTGGCTTGCGCGCGCAGGGTGGACAGTGACGGCACTCGACGTCGCGCGGACAGCGCTCGACAGAATCGCCGCGAACGCCGCACAACAGGACCTCTCGAGCCGGATAGTCACGGTCCACTGCGACGCCACCTCCCAGCCGCTACCCGGCGGGCCTTTCGACCTGGTCTTCGGAAGCTTCTTCTACGCCCCCCGACGCGACGACATCTGGCGACGAGCGGCCGACACCGTCACCCCGGGCGGGGCACTGGTCATCGTCGACCACGGTTCCAGCGCCCCATGGTCCTGGGACCCCGCCGGACACGCGCACCCGACGCCCCAGCAGGTCGCGGACGCCCTCGAGCTGGGCCCCGCATGGGAACCCGAACTCCTCGATACTCGTGCGCGCATTGCCACCGGGCCAGGCGGACAACGCGCCGAGGTCACCGACACCATCGTCGCCCTGCGACGGAAGGCGGCATGACATGACGTTGTCGACCCCCTCTCGACTGTGGCAGCCGCTCCACCTCGGAGCCGTCAGCCTCGACAACCGTCTCGTACTGGCCCCGATGACGCGCCGACGCGCCGCGGAGGACGGCACACCGACGCCGCTCATGTCCGAGTACTACGCGCAACGGTCGGGATTCGGTCTCGTGGTCACCGAAGGCATCTACCCCAGCCGGGAGGGCCGCGCCTACGCGAATCAGCCCGGTCTGGTCGACGACGCGCACGAACGCGGTTGGGCCGCCGTCACCGAGGCGGTCCACGAGCGTGGGACGCCGATCTTCGCCCAGCTCATGCACGCCGGTCGCGTCACCAGCCCGGACATCACAGGTATCCACTACGCGCTCGCCCCGTCCGCGATCCCCTACGAGGACCACCACGGCCACCACCCCGCGATCGCGACCGCAGCCACCGCCCGGGACATATCGCAGCTCATCGATGCGCATGTCGAGGCGGCCGTGCGAGCCCGAGGCGCCGGGTTCGACGGCATCGAGCTCCACGCCGCCAACGGATACCTCCTCCAGCAGTTCCTCGCCCCGTCTGCGAATCACCGCACCGACGAGTACGGAGGAACGCCGCTCCGCCGGGCACGGTTCGTCATCGATGTCGCCGAGGCCGTCGCCGACGCGATCGGCGGTGACCGCGTCGGTATCCGCGTGTCGCCCGGCGCCAACATCCAGGGGGCCCTCGAACTCGATGACGAGGACACCCGCGCCACCTACACGGCTCTCTTCGACACCCTCGGCACACGTCACCTCGCGTACGTGAGCATGATCCACCCCGACGCGGGCAGCGCCCTCGTCCGGGACATCCGGGGCATGTCGAACGCGCCGATGATCCTCAACACCGGGTTCTCCACGGTCACGGACCGGGACACTGCGGCCGAACTCGTCAGCGAGGGGCAGGTGGATGCCGTTGCCGTCGGACGTCCCGCGATCGCCAACCCCGACCTGCCCCGCCGCTGGCGAGCCGACATGGCGGAGACCGCCCCGGACCAGACGACGTTCTACGAGGGCGGCGCAACCGGATACACGGACTACCCGGTTCGGTCGTGAGGACGCCCCTGCACGTGAGGAATCGAGATCAGCGTGTCGGCGCCGACCCGGTGCGGGCTCGAGCCGTCGCCGGCCTCATCGCGACGCCGGCGGTTACCGGCGCGACCGTGTGTCCTACGTGTGCGGCCTACTGGGCCAGGAACTTGTTGACCAGGCGCGTCGCGAAGTTGGGCGAGAACTTGGAGATGTTGGCGAGCACCGTCGTCTGCTCGCCGACGCTGTAGGAGGTGCGATGAAGTCGGCGGTCGAGGGTGGTGGGATGGACGGACTGCCACACCTTCTCCGCCACCTGCTCGGGGGTGATCTTGATGCCGAGGGTCCGGGTGGTCTTGGCCTTGGGGTCCGCGAGAGCGGTCTTGGCCCACAGCGGCCAGATCCCCACCACCCGGACGCCGTGCGGTGCCCACTCGAGCTCCAACGCCTCGGTCAGGCCGGCGACGTAGAACTTGGCGGCGCTGTACGTGGCGATCCCGGGCTGACCGTAGATCGCCGACGCGGACGCGATGTTGACCAGGTGCGACCCCGGGGTGGCCTTGAGGTAGGGGAACGCGGCTTTGGCGCCGAGCGTCACGCCCAGCACATCGATGTCGATCTGGGCCTTGACCGCCTCAGCCGAGATCTCCGTCAGGTCGCCGGCGACGAGAACGCCCGCGTTGTTGTCCAGGACGTCGAGGGTCCCACCGGTGTGCGAGGTGAACTCCTCCAGCGCCCTCTCCCACTGCTGCATGTCACGGACATCGAGCTCCCCGGTGATCCAGTCGGGGTGCTTCGACTGCACCGCGGCCAGGGCGTCCTTGTCGACGTCGTACACCCCGACAGTCCAGCCCTCGCGGCCGAATCGCTCCGCCGTTGCCAGGCCGATCCCAGCCGCTCCGCCCGAGATGAAGATCGATGCCATTCCCTGTCCTCCACACGCCAGTCCGATGCGGCGTCCCGCCCGGAGTGTCCAGCACTCGACAATACCGAGCACCGGACCCGCGTGGTGGTGGTGGGGCTCGAGGGCCGCGACGCCGGTGGTGGCCGCAGTGGGGTCGGGTGTCCGGCTAGCGCTTCATGAGGGCGAAGACGCCCCACCCGAGGTACTCACGCGTGTAGCGCGCGTAGCGGGCGGGAGTGGTGGCGAGTTCCTCACGCACCTCGGTGGCGAGGTCGTCGTCGGGGTTCCGGTCGAGCCAGTGGCGCAGGTTGAGCCATTGGGCTGCTGTGTACCGGTCCCAGCTGTCCTGGTCGGCGAGCATCATCTCCACGATGTCGTAACCGAGACCCTGAAACCGCCCTATCAGGTCCGGGAGCGCCAGGAAGTCGGCGATGCCGGTGGCGTGGCAGGCGACGGCCGTCTCCTCGTCCGGTGGGGTGCGCCGCCAGTACGGCTCGCCGATCAACATCACGCCTCCCGGGCGGAGGCTCCGTTCGAGCAACTCGGTCGTCCCGGCGACACCGTTCCCGATCCAGGTGGCACCGACACATGCGGCCAAATCGACCGGCTCGTCGGCGACGTGGCCGGCGGCGTCACCGTGGATGAACTCGACACGGTCGGCGACGCCGAGTTCGGCGGCGCGGGCTCGGGCTGCCTCGGTGAAGACCGTGCTGATGTCCACGCCGGTTCCCGTGATCCCGTGATCACGCGCCCAGGTGCTCAACATCTCGCCCGAGCCGCTGGCCAGGTCCAGTGCTCGCGTCCCAGGGGTGAGTCGGAGGGCTTTGCCCAGCGCGGCGAGTTTGTCCTCGGTCAGTGGGTTGTGGATGCGGTGGCTGCTCTCGCGGATGGTGAAAATGCGGGGAAGGTCCATGACCGCGATTCACCTCCGTGGACCGCCACTCACCAGCGGCGACGGTGGTCCGACGATAGCACCGGCCGCGGGCGTCGTCGTCGCGTGAAGGCCCTCGGTCTCGACTCCCACCGGACGGACCTCACGTTTCCGCGGCGGCGGGCGACTACTCGCTGGAGCCGGTCGGCGAGGTGGCTGGCCGGGTCGTGTGAACGAGGCGGATGGGACGAGGGGAGGATCTGACACATGAGGGCAGCCTTCGACGGTGCGGTGGTCCGGCACGGGCCGACCGTCCTGCGCGTGTGCCGCGCGGTCCTGGGGTCCGGCCCCGACGCCGACGACGCCTGGTCCGAGACGTTCCTGTCCGCGCTGCGGGCCTGGCCGGACCTGCCGGAGGAGACCAACGTGGAGGCGTGGCTGGTCCGGGTCGCCCACCGC
>NZ_JAALDV010000167.1:0-5083 GCF_014145045.1 Dietzia sp. DQ12-76 | reverse complement strand
CCCTCGCCCTCGTCGATGACCGGGTTGTCCGGGGCCGAGGCGGGCTCGGCGACAGCGGTCTTGGACTCGGCCGGCGCGGCGTCCCGGGCCGCCTTCTCGTCGGCCTCCTTCTCGGCCGCGGTCTTCTCGCGCTTCGGCTGCTCCAGCCACGCGGCTTCGCGAGGCTCAGGCAGGCCACCGTCGCGCGTGACGGACTCCAGCAGCAGCTGGGCCACGTCCACGACCTCGACCTGGCCCTCCTGCTCGGTGCCGTCGGTCTGGGCGGTCGCGCCATCCGAGAGCATGACGCGGCAGAACGGGCAGCCGGTCGCGATCTTGGTGGCCTTGGTCGACAACGCCTCGTCCACGCGGTCGATGTTGATGCGCTTGCCGACCGTCTCCTCCATCCACATGCGCGCGCCACCGGCGCCACAGCACATGGAGCGCTGACCGTGGCGGGGCATCTCCGTGAGTGTCACACCGGAACCGTCCATGAGCTCTCGCGGAGCCTCGTAGACCTTGTTGTGACGGCCGAGGTAGCACGGGTCGTGGTAGGTGACGCCACCGTCGATCGGTGCGACCGGCACGAGCCGCTTCTCGCGCACGAGGCGGTTGAGCAACTGCGTGTGGTGGACGACCTGGTAATCGCCGCCGAAGTCGCCGTACTCGTTCTTGAGAGCGTTGAGACAGTGGGCACACGTGACGACGACCTTGCGCTGGCCGGTGGGCACACCGTCGAAGGCGTTGTTCATGGTCTCGATGTTCTGCTCGGCGAGCATCTGGAACAGGAACTCGTTGCCCGCGCGGCGGGCGGAGTCACCGGTACAGGTCTCGCCCTGGCCCAGGACGGCGAACTTCACGCCGGCCGTGTGCAGAAGCGTGGCGACGGCCTGGGTGGTCTTCTTGGCGCGGTCCTCGAACGCTCCGGCACAGCCGACCCAGAACAGGTACTCGGTGTCCGAGAAGTCCTCGATGTCGGAGCCGATGACCGGGATGTCGAAGTCGAGGGACTTCATCCACTCGTCGCGGCCCGAGTTGTTCTGCCCCCAGGGGTTGCCCTTGTTCTCCAGGTTCTTGAACAGGCCGGCGAGTTCCGTGGGGAACTCCGATTCGATGAGCACCTGGTAGCGGCGCATGTCGATGAAGTGGTCCACGTGCTCGATGTCCACCGGGCACTGCTCGACGCAGGCGCCACAGGTGGTGCAGGACCACAGGGCCTCCGGGTCGATGATGCCGGCGGCCGTCGGGTCGTCGGACACGTCGGCGGTGGTGTGGCCGACCAGCGGGCGCTGGGCCTCCAGGCGGGCGGCCTCGGGGATCCTGGCGAGCTTCTTCTCGTCCGGGTTGCCCTCGGCGTCGACGAGTCCCGTCTCCTCACCCATCGTGGTCTTGCCACCGGCGAGCAGATACGGGGCCTTGGCGTGGGCGTGGTCACGCAGCGCCATGATCATCAGCTTGGGGCTGAGCGGCTTGCCGGTGTTCCAGGCGGGGCACTGCTCCTGGCAGCGTCCGCACTCGGTGCAGGTGGAGAAGTCCAGCCAGCCCTTCCACGAGAAGTCCTCGATCGCACCCGCGCCCAGGACCGGCTCGAAGTCCTCGTCCGCCTCGGTGCGCTCCTCGATCTTCTCCATGGTCAGCGCCTCGCCGTCCATGGTCATGGGCTTGAGCGCGCCGAGCGCGGTGCGGCCGTCGGCCTCGCGCTTGAAGTAGATGTTGAAGAAGGCCGAGAAGCGGTGCCACGCCACACCCCAGGTGATGTTGCGGCCCACGACGTACAGCCAGATCATTCCGGTGAGCAGCTTGATCAGCGCGAAGATCGACACCATGAGCTCGTTGGCCGGCAGGACCGTGGAGATGGGGCCGGACACCCAGTCGTGCGCCCAGTTGAAGTCCTGGCCGTCCTCGCGGTAGAGCGCGAGCTTGCCGGCCTTGACGAAGAGCATTCCCAGACCCTCGAGCAGGACGACGGTCTCGACGAAGTACGCGGCCCGGCGGTCGGAACCGTTGAACCGGTTGAGGCTGCGACGCTGATTGACCTGGCGGATGATGATCAGCACCGTGATGCCGATGACCGTGCCCAGACCCAGGAACTCGTCCAGCACGTGGTACCAGGACTGCTGCGACAGCCAGGGCCATCCGCCGCGGGGGTTGAACGTCTGGATGTAGGCCTCGAACCAGACGATCGAGCCGAGCATGAAGCCGATCATGACGAACCAGTGGAAGAAGCCGACCGACCGCTTCCTGGCCATCCTGGTGTGGGCGCCGACCTCGATGATCGTGTTCTTCATCCGTGCGAACACGGGCCCCACGCGGTTGAAGCCGTCCTTCTGCCCCAGCATGATGCTCCGCACCATCCGCGACAGGCCGCCGATGAACGAGGCCCAGGCAAATAGGCTGAGCAGGACACCGATCGTCCCGAGAGTGATGGTCACGCCTGACATGGTTCGCGGCCTTTCGTCGCACTTCTCGACGCACGAGCACCTGACGACCCCTGGGGTGCCCGCCGACGGTCTTGTCGTTAAAGGTAAGCCACGCGGGCCCCGTACACCGAGTTGAGGTCGCCCTAAGTGGAGCGCACTCGATTCGGGGAACGGGGCCCGCGAGGCTGGTGGCGTCAGTTGGTTCGCAGTGTCAGACCGGGATGGGCGGCCATGACGTCGGCGATCGGGACCGCCGACAGGCGCGGGACGTACCCGTTCTCCCTGGCCACCGCGTCAGCATTGGCGCAGGTCCCGGTCTCGGCGACGTTGGACGCGCTGGAGATCCCCAGTGCCTTGTCTCCTGAGAACACGACGCCGCCGCTGTCGCCTGGGAGGGCGCAGAGGTCGACCGTGAACGCGTTGGCGATGGTGCGGGACCCGGCCACGTCGATCGTCGCGCCGACCTCGGACACGGTGCCACAGGAGAAGCCGGTCCGGAACCCGGTCTTGCAGGCCTTCTGCCCGACGACGGGTGCGGCGGTACCGGTGATCGCCTGGTTGGTGTCGGGACCGGCGCCGACCAGGTTCGTGCGGAAGCGGTCGGCGAACGCGGGGTCGACGGCCACGAGCGCGGTGTCGATCCCGTCGCGTTGGGTCCGCGTCATGGTGCCGAACTCCTGGCCGTTGGCGAGTGCGGCGCGCGTGCCGTCGGCACCGGCGCAGTGCGCGGCGGTGATGACGACGGGCGAGCCGTCGAGCTCACCGTTGAACCCGGTCGAGCACTCGAGGATCCCGCCCGGAACGGCGACGGAGTAGGCGGTGCCCCCGGCTATGGGCCCGGTGGGAGCGGGACCGTCGGCGCGCGTCTGGTTCTGGGGGACCGGGGTGACGGGGTCGGACATCGTCTGGCTCATCCCGTCGATGATCGAGCCGGTGCCCGGCGTCAGTCCGGCGAGCAGCTCGACGACGGTGCGCATCGGGCCCTCGGGGATCACACCGGTCTGGTTGAGCAGTGCGAGACTGGCGAGGGATCCCGGGTCGCCACCGGCGAGCGTCGGGCCCGGTGTGCCCGCGCGGGTGGTGGCGGGTTCGAGCCCGGCCGTGTTCGGAGCGCCCTCGGACTGGGTCCCACCGTCCTCGCTGCCGAACGGTGCGGTGTCCCACGCGGGGTCGGGCGCCTCGGTCATGTCGACCTCGGCGAGGTCCTTCAGTCGCGCGGTGAGGTTGCCCAGCTGGGCGGCCTCCCCGCCGCGGGTGGACACGACCACGGCGTTGCGGGTGGGGTCGACCCGCACCCCGGTGACCAGTGCCCGGAGGTCTTCGGGGAGGTCGGTGACGATCTTGCTCACCTGCCGCTCGCGGGCCGAGAGCTCCTCGGTGGTCAGCGCGACGTCCTGCACGGTGAAGCCGGCGTCGGTGGCCTCGGCGCGCAGCAGATCGCCCGCTTCGCCGGCGACCACGCCCACCAGGCCGGTGCCCTCCTCGTCCAACCACACGCCGCCGAACGAGTCGCGGAACGCCTTCTCCCACCGAGGCCGGGATTCGGCGAGGCGCTCGCCGATTCCGGCCTGGTCCAGGAACTGCTCGGGGGTCAGCCCCAGGTCCCGGCGCAGAGCCTCGACCAGCGAGGTCAGCTGGGGCCCCAGGGCGGAGTCGAGGGTGGGTAACACCTGCGTCTGCGCCGGTGTGGTGGGCGCTGGGGAGGGGGCGGCGCCGGCGGGGGCCGCTGTGACGACCAGGGCCGCGGTGGCGGTGAGGGCGGCGAGTCTCGTGGTGGTGCGCATGGTGGCCTTCCGTGATGCACGGTGGACGACTTCAGGTCGCCCAGTTGAGGCCAAGATTACGAAGATGTGATTACTGAGTCCAGTGCGACACGTGTGATTAGTGGGATTGATGTGTCAGGCGGCGCCCACCTGGAGTCCCGGGAAGCGGGACGAGATCGCCCCGACGGTCACCCCGACCATCGTCGGGACCGTTCCGCGGAGCGCGAGGTCGGCGCGGGCGGTCTCGCAGTTCGGGTAGGGCTGGTCGTTTCTGTCGAAGGCGTTGGACAGGCTGGTCACGGCGACCGCACGGGTCGCGGAGAACACCACTCCTCCGCTGTCGCCCGCGATCGCGCACAGGTTGATCGTGACGTTCCTGACCCCACCCGGTGTCGCCGAGTCGACGCCGGACACCTGCCCGCACGTATGACCCGTCCGCTGGCCGTACTTGCACAGGGTCTGCCCCCTGACCGGGGACTGCGTGCCGGACAGAGCCAGGGGCAGCGCGTTCTCGTCGAGGACGTGGGAGTTACGGAACCGTGGGTAGTCCTCGGGGTCGACGGTGATCAGCGCGGCGTCCATACCCTCGTCTGCCTCGGCAGAGGTGAAGACTCCGAGCCTCGGCGACCTGCTGTCCTCGGAGACCGTGCCGGGCCGGAACGTCGACTGGCCCGTCGCCTGGTCGGTGAAGGAACTGCAGTGGGCCACGGTGATGTTGACGACCCGTCCGTCACGTATCCCGTTGAATCCCAGGGAACACCAGTTGGCGACGGTGCGGGAGGGGGACAGGACGTACATGCGGGTCCCGCCCACCATGGAGTCCGGCACCAGGGCGCCCGGGTCCGGGCTCGGGGGGTTCGGGGCGTCCAGGACGGCCGCACCCGACCCGAGCGACCCCTGGGCGGGTCGCAGGCCTGCGGC
>NZ_JAALDV010000166.1:5035-7889 GCF_014145045.1 Dietzia sp. DQ12-76 | reverse complement strand
CGTCCCCGGCACCGTCGGCGTGGAAGACCGTGCCGTCGGCCACGAAGGTCCGGACGGTCTCCTCCCGCTCGGCCACGCGTGTGGCGAGAGAGACCGCCGCGCCGAGGTCGATCGACCGCGAGGGCCCCCCGTCGCCGTACGCGGCGGTGACCGGTGCCGCACCGAGGTCGGCGATGATCGCGGACCGGTCGGTCACCCCGTCGCCCGCGGCCCTGCGCTGGTCGAGCAGTTCGAGGAACGCCTCACCCACCTCGACGAGGTCGGCACCGGCGTCGAACGTCACCGGGGCGAGGTCGAGATAGACGTCCTTGAGGACGGCACCCACCTGGGAGGCGGGCACCCGCAACCACAGGGCGGACGCCCCCTGGCCGAGAAGGTCCAGAACGGCGGTGTTGACGTCGCTCGGGTCGCCCTGGGCGTCGACCCGGACGCAGACGTGCCAACCGTTGTCCGGCAACCCTGACCGGTCCCCTCCTCGCACGAACGGGAACGAGCCCGGTGCGGAGCGCTCGGGCGTCTCGTCGGCGCGCGTGTAGAGGGGGTTCACCTCGATCCCGTCCCGGGTGGTGGCCACGAGGGCGCGCCACGCGTCCTCCGGCATCTCGGACGGATCCTTGCGGGCGGCCTTCGCGAGGACGGCTCCCACAGAGGCGTACCAGGACTGAAGGTCGGGACCTGTGGTCGGACTGGACACCGGTACCTCGTTCTCTTGTGGAGTGAAGGGGGTCACCTCGGACTCTAATGCAGCATCTTCGCCCGCCGGAACGTGACCGTGTGTGCGGGGTCACCGGCGCGGGTACGACGGAGCCCTGGGACTAGAGTCGACGCGTGCGAGGACGGGTGGCGGGGTGGGCAGCGGTCGTCCTGCTCCTGGTGTTGCTGGCCACCGTCATCCCGACCCCTGGCCTGGAGCAACTGCGTGGCTGGGCGGACCAGCTGGGACCGTGGTTCCCGGTCGCGTTCTTCACCGCCTACGCGCTCGTCACGGTGGGCCCGATCCCCCGGTCGACCTTCACGTACTCGGCCGCGGTGCTCTTCACCCCCGCCGTGGCGATCCCGTCGTCGTTGGTGGCCTCCGGGGTAGCGGCCTCGCTGGCGTTCGTCGGGGTCCGCCGGCTGGGCCACCGCCGCACCGCCTCGTTGCGCTCGGACCCCCGCATCGCTGCGGTGGACGCACGTCTCCGACGGCGCGGATGGCTCTCCGTCGGGAGCCTGAGGTTGGTCCCGGCGGTGCCGTTCTCCGTACTCAACTACGCGGCCGCCCTCACCTCGATCCCGTTCCGGCAGTTCCTCGTCGCGACGGTCCTGGGCAGTGCTCCGGGGACCGTCGCGGCGGTCCTGCTGGGGCACTCCCTCACGGAGGGCGACGGAACCGCCGCACTGTGGGCGACCGCCGCGTTCGCCGGGGTGGGGCTGGTCGGCATGATCCTGGACGCCCGCCTGCCCGTTCGGGGCGACGACGACACCGAGCCGGGGAACGACACCGAGGCGTCGTGAACCGTGCCCCGGGGGATCAGGCGGGCTCGGTGACGAAGTCCACCAACCGCTCGACCGCACCGAGCAGGGCCGGTTCGATGTCGCGGTAGGAGCTCACCGCCGCCAGGACCCGCCGGAAGCCGTCCGCGGGTTCCCCCCAGCCCAGACGGTCACAGATGCCCGTCTTCCAGTCCTCCCCACGCGGCACCACGGGCCACGTGTGGATGCCCACGGCCCGGGGCTTGACCGCCTGCCAGATGTCGACGTACGGATGGCCGGTCACCAGCACGTCGTCCCCGAGCCCGGCCACGATGCGCGACTCCTTGCTGCCCTCCACGAGGTGGTCGACCAGGACGCCCAGGCGCGCCTGCGGCGTCGGCCCGAACTGCCCCACCAGCGCGGGCAGGTCGTCGATCCCGTGAAGCGGTTCCACGACGATCCCTTCCACACGCAGGTCGTGGCCCCAGATCTTCTCGACGAGGGCCGCGTCATGGATTCCCTCGACCCAGATTCGGCCCGCGCGCGCGGTCCTGGCTCGCAGGCCCTCGACCTTCCGGGACCCGGACGCGGTGACCTTCGGGCCCGCTTTCACGACCGGCCCGGGCCGACGCAGGGTGACCGGTGAGCCGTCGATGAGGAAGGCCGAGGGGGTCATGGCGAAGAGGCGGACCAGGCCGCGACGGTCCTCGAGCTTCACGAAGTCGCCGTCGGGGGTGTGGCTGAAACCCACCACGGCTCCGCAGAAGCCGGAGTCGGCGTGCTCCGCCACCAGATCGCTCTCGGCGACGACGACGGGGATCTCCGGCCGGCGGCGCCGGGCGGTCCCGGACAGGACGTCGGATCCGTACATGTCTGTCATGGCCCGACAGGCTAGCCGGATGCGCGGACCGGGAGGGGGCGGCGCACCGACCGGTAGGATCGATCGTCATGTCACGCCCCCTCACCCGCGGCGCCGCGCTGTCCCCCGCGTGGCCACTGCCCCTCGTCCTGCTGCGTACCGCCTGGGGAGACCAACCGTTCGACGCCCTCACCGGATATGTCTCGGGGCTCGCGGGGTCCCACCTGGTCGAGGTCACGGGTGATCCCGTGCGGATGCTGGACGGGGTCTCCCCCGCCTCGGGACCGACCGCACTGCTCCCGGGCCTGATCACCTCACTCCGCCGATCGGGTCGGACGTATCCCGCTCCGGAGTCGCTCGCCCTGCTGACCGCCGCGCCCGGGGACTCGTCGAGCCTGCCCGCTGTCCCCGCGGTCCGGTCCGACGTGGCGGCGGCGGGATGGGGCGTCCTGGTCCGCGACCCGGCGAGCCGTGAGGCGGTCGTTCTCACGTGCGTCCACCCGCACCCGGACGTCCTGCGGTGGCGTGCCCGCGGTATCG
>NZ_JAALDV010000166.1:0-4800 GCF_014145045.1 Dietzia sp. DQ12-76 | reverse complement strand
TCGAGCTGGTGGACAGGATCGACAGGGTGGAGGCGATCATCTCGGTCGCGCTGGCACAGCCGGACGTGGGCGTCGACCCGGCCACTCGCGAGCCCATCCTGCGTCGACTCGTGGCCGTGAAGGACGCCGCACGCCGGTCGGCGGTCGCGGCAGCCGGGATCGCCGCCGCGGGGGGTGCGGCATCGGGTGACGCGGCCCTGCGGGGGTCCTGACGCGGGCCTGCGACGGTCCTAGCGAGCGCAACACCCCACCGCGCACCGGGCACCGTCCCGGTTGCAGCCCAGCGCGGGAACGTCACCGAGCCTGTCCCCGGTCACTCCGGTCTCGACCTCATCGAGGAGTTCCAGAACCATCCGGGCGAACTCCGGGCTGGGCCCGGGCGTCGCGGTCCGGGTGACCGTCACGCCGAGCTCGCGCACCTCGTTCACCAACTCGGTGTCCAGGTCCCAGATCACCTCGACGTGATCGGAGATGAACCCCACGGGGACCACCACGACGTCACGGACGCTCTCCGCCTCCGCGATTTCCCTGACGTGATCCACCACGTCGGGCTCCAGCCACGGCACGCTCGGGGGGCCGGAACGGGACTGCCACACCAGATCGTGGTCCGCGACCCCTGCGGCCTCGGCCACCAACCGCGCCGCCTCGGCGACTTGACGGCTGTAGAGGTGGCCTTCGAGCGCGGGAGGGCCCGCCACGGCGTCCGCCGCCTCGGGAACGGAGTGTGCGGTGAAGATGACGCGTGCGCCCGGGGCCGCAGAGGCCATCGCCGCGCGAAGGTCGTGGGCGAACCGCTCGATGAACAGCGGATGGTCGTAGAACTGACGCAGGCGCACCATGGTGGGTGCACCGGCGACCTGCTCGCGCGCGCGGGCGATGTCCTCCTGGTACTGCGCGCACCCGGAGTAACCGCCCCATGCGGAGGTGGCGAACACCGCGGCCGACCGCACGCCGTCCGCGGTCATCTGCCGTACGGTCTCCTCGATCATCGGCGTCCAGTTGCGGTTGCCGAAGTAGATCGGCAGATCCCTGCCGCGCCGCGCCAACTCGGCGCGGACGTTCGCGATGATCTCGCGGTTGAGGTCGTTGATGGGGCTGCGACCGCCCAGCTGCCGGTAGTGGGTGGCCACCTCCTCGAGTCGCGACGCCGGGATCCCGCGGCCGCGGGTGACGTTCTCGAGGAAGGGGATCACGTCCTCCTGCCCCTCGGGCCCACCGAAGGACAGCACGAGAAGGGCGTCCACGGGACCCGTGTGTTCGAGGGCACCATCGGTCATCTGGAGTTCTCCTGTCCGCTGAACGAGACGGTGCCGGCGCCACCGTCGGCGTAGATCACAGTTCCCGTGGTGGCGGGCATGAGGTCCGAGAGCAGCGCCACCGCGGTGGTCGCGACCGAGGTGGGGTCGTCCACGTCCCATCCGAGGGGCGCACGCTCGGCCCATTCCTCCTGCATCAGGTCCAGTTCTCCCCCCGGTCCGAGGGCGTCGCCGGCGATGGCCTTGGCCGCGAGGGTCTTGACGGGGCCGGCGGCGATGAGATTGGACCGCACCCCCTCGGGGCCCAGTTCGCGGGCCACGTAGCGGTTGACCGCTTCGAGGGCGTTCTTGGCCACGGACATCCAGTTGTAGAAGGGCATGGAGAACCTCGGGTCGAAGTCCAGGCCGATGATCGACGCGCCGGGCGCGAGCAGTGGGCGCACCGCCCGGGCGAGGGCCGCGTACGAGTAGGCGGAGACCTCCACGGCCACCGAGACGTCCTGCCACGGGGCGTCGAGGAACGGCTCGCCGAGGCAGCTCGGGGGCGCGAAACCGATCGAGTGGACCACACCGTGGAGTGAATCGGCGTGCTCCCTGACCCTGCCCTCGAGGGCGGCGAGGTCCGCCTCGCTCCGCACGTCCAGTTCGATCACCGCGGGTCTGTGCGGCAGGCGCTTGGAGATGGCCTTGACCAGTGACGGACGACCGAACGCGGTGAGGATGACGGTGGCGCCGTGGAGTTGACAGTGCTTGGCGATGTGGAAAGCGATCGAGGCGTCGGTGATCACCCCGGTGACGAGGACGGTCTTGCCCGACAGGAGCCCGGTGCCGGTGTGGTCGTTCATGATCAGTGCCCCATTCCCATTCCGCCGTCAACGGGTATGACGGCACCCGAGATGTATCCGGCGTCGTCTCCGGCGAGGAAGCTGACGGCCCCCGCCACGTCGTCGGCGCTCCCCTTGCGGCCGAGCGGGATGGCCGCCACCGCGAGGGCCTGCGTCTTGTCGTCGAGGCCGGCGGTCATGTCGGTGTCGATGAAGCCGGGGGCCACGACGTTGGCCGTGATGTTGCGCGACCCGAGTTCTCGGGTCAGTGACCGGGCCATCCCGATGAGCCCGGCCTTGGACGACGCGTAGTTGACCTGACCCGCCGTCCCTGACTGGGCGACCACGGAACCGATGAAGATGAGCCGGCCGAACCTGGCGCGCAGCATCCCGCGGGACGCTCGTTTGGCCACCCTGAACGCGCCGGACAGGTTCGTCTCGACCACCCGGGTGAACTGCTCGTCCTTCATCCGCATCAGGAGGGTGTCGTCGGTGATCCCGGCGTTGGACACCACCACCTCGACAGGCCCCAACTCGGCCTCGACCGCGGTGAACGCCGCCTCGACGGAGTCGGGATCGGTGACGTCGCACCTCACCGCGAACACCCCCTCCGGTGCGCCGGACCCCCGGTGGGTCACCGCGACGCGGTGGCCGTCGGCGGCGAGGCGTTCGGCGACGGCGCGTCCGATGCCGCGGTTGCCCCCGGTCACCAGGACCGTCCGGGGCGTGGGGGTGGGCGTGCTGTCGGGAACCATGGGCACCAACCTATCGAACAGGGGCGGGTGGCCCGATGGCGGTGCGCCGACCGGTCACGGGATCCGGCGGTGGGCCACCAGTGATCCGGCCGCGGCCAGCATCGCCAGCAGGGAGCCGATGACGAGCCACGGACGCGAGGCGTCCGCCTTCTTCCACTCGTACCCGATCTGTTCCTCGAGGGTGCGGTAGACGGAGTCGAGTTCCTCGAGGCTGGACGCGGTGAAGAAGTCACCACCGGAGATCTCGGCGATCGTGCGCAACGAGGCGTCGTCGACGGGGACCGGTTGCGGGCGGCCCTGGATGTCGACGGTCCCGTAGAGGGTGCCGAAGGAGATGGTCGAGACCGGGATGCCGGCTTCCTCGGCCCGGGCGGCGGCGGTGAATCCCCCCCGCTCCTCCGTGGGGTCCGCGGGAACGGTCTCCTTGCCGTCGGAGAGCAGGACGATTCGCGCGGGCGGGGCCTGATCCGGCCCACCGAGGCTCTCCGTGAACGTGGTGATCGCCTGGAGCGCGGTGTAGATGCCCTCGCCCGTGGCCGTCCGCTCGTCAAGCCTGAGCCGCTCGATCGCCCGGGTGACCGGCCCACGATCGGTGGTCGGTGCGACGAGCATGGAGGCGGTGCCGGCGTACGAGACCAACCCGAGGTTGACCCCCGGTGTGAGGTTGTTGGCGAAGGTGGTGGCGGCCTGCTGTGCGGCCTCGAGGCGGGACGGTGCGACGTCGGTGGACTCCATGGACAGGGACACGTCGACGACGAGCATCACCGTCGCACGATTCCGTGGCACCTTCTGTTCCTGCTGCGGACCGGCCAGGGCCACCACCAGCGCGAGTATCGACAGGATGAGCAGGACGGCGGGGACGTGCGTGAACCATCTCCGCCCGCCGCGGTCGACCGTGCGCAGGACACCGAAGTTGCCGAAGCGCACGGTGCGTCGCTTCTTGGAGCGAAGGGCGATCACGTAACCGATGGCCAGGGCCAGCGGCACCACGATCAGCGCGAGCCACAGCGGGTGTTGGAAATCCGACAGGCTCATCGGGGGGTCCCGTTCGTCGGCGGATACTCGTCGGGCAGGTCGCGGACGAGGTTCTCACCCGTGGGCAGGCCGCCCTGACGTCGGGTGCCGACGTAGTCGATCACGTCCCTGATCCAGTCCCGGTCCGTGCGCAGGGCCAGCACCGGGGCGCCGCAGCGGCGAAGGGCCGAGTGGACCTCCTGGCGATGGTCGTCCGCGGCGCGCCGGTAGTCGGCGGCCAGCGCGTCGTCGACGTCGAGCTCGAGCACCTCCCCGGTGGCCGGGTCCTGCAGCAACGCGGCCCCCACCGCGGGAAGCGCGATGTCGAGCGGGTCGGCGGTGTGGACCGCGAGGAACTCGTGCCGGGTCCCCAGGACGCGCAGGGACCGCTCCCAGTCGATCTCGGTGAGGAAGTCGGAGACCACCACCACGAGGCCGTGCCGGCGGGCCGCGTTCCGGACGGCGCGCAGGGCACCGTCGAGGGTGCCGCCCGGGGAGATCTCGGTCCCGGACCGGGAGATCTCCTCCAGGAGCCGCCTGACATGGTCCCGCCCGCTCCTGGCCTGCAGTACCCGGGGGCGACCGGCGCCGGTGAGGACCATCCCCACACGACTGCCACCCACCGCGGACAGGAACCCCACCGTGGCCGCCGCCGCCTCGACGAGCCGGCGCTTGGTGCCGTACCGCCCCTCCACGTCGAGACTGGGCGTCATGTCCACGACGATCCAGGTCTCCAGTTCCCGGTCGGCGATGGTCTGTCGGATGTGCGGCACGGTGGTCCGGGCCGTCACGGACCAGTCCATGGCGCGGACGTCGTCACCGGGTTCGTAGGCGCGTGCCTCCCCGGGTTCGGTACCGGGCCCGGGGAGCAGTCCCCGGTGGTCGCCGTTGAGCACGCCGTCCAGGCGGCGGGTCACGAGTAGTTCCAGCTGTGCCAGGGCGGCGCGGGAC
>NZ_JAALDV010000165.1:0-4228 GCF_014145045.1 Dietzia sp. DQ12-76 | reverse complement strand
CGGCCGGATGTGGCTGGCCCGGGACGCCGTCGCGGGCGTCTTGCCCGGCGACGCCATGGCCATCGCCGGATCGGCGGGCCGGAAGGGTTGTCGCTCCGGCGCGGCCGCGCCCTACGCTGTCCTGGTGAGTACACCTACCGGCGGCGCGGACATCCCCGACGATTCCGTCCTCGACTCCCTGCGCGGAGCGGTCGACCCGCTCGAAGCCCGACACGAATCCGATCCGGCTCGGCCGGCGGACCTGAGGACCCAGATCACCCGCTTCTTCCTCACGGGCGTCCTCTCGGCGGTCGTCGACTACGGTCTGCTGCAGCTGTTGATGCTGTTCGGCCTGGGCTACGGCCCCGCCAAGGCGCTGTCGTTCGTGGCCGGCACGCTCACGGCGTACTCGCTCAACCGCCGGTGGACGTTCCAGGCCGAACCCTCCCGCGCCCGCTTCGTCGCCACGATGGGGCTGTACGCGCTGATGTTCGGCGTGCAGTGGGGCCTGTTCATGCTGCTGGTGCCGTTGTTCCACGATCTGGGCTGGAGCACGTTCTGGGCCACGACGGTCGGGTACGTCATCGCACAGGGCGTGGCCACGGTCACCAACTTCATCGTGCAGCGCACCGTGATCTTCCGGGTGCGCTGACCCGTGGACTCCGGGGTGCGCTGACCGCCCTCCCGGGGCGAAGCCCGGCCGGGGGCTAGCCTGGACGGCGCGACCGCGCCTTCACCCGCCCGGGCGTCAGACGATCCCGCACCGACTCCCCAGGAGCACCCGCCACATGGACGCCACCACCGTGACAGCCGCAGGTGCCGACACCGGCTCCCTCCCGGCCGAGCGCGACCTGCTGTTGCAGCGCACCCTGTTCTCGGGCCCGCGCAGGTGGGTGAACGACGACCTGTACTCGCGGATCGTGCGGGGGGTCGTGCGCCGGACGCGCGCCGAGCTGCACCTGGACGCGGGGGCCGTCGTCGACACCAACACCTACTTCGGCCGGTTCGAGGCCTCCTATTGGCAGCGGTGGACATCGGTGTCCGAGCTGACCGTCCGGGTCGCGGTCGAGTCCGGGGGTCGCCTCGACGTCCTGGTCCGCGCCTCCGACATCGGCTCCCACGTGCGGACGGTGGACGTGTTCCACCACCACGGGGACGGCATGGCGGTGCTGAACGTGCCGGTGGACGCCTTCGTCGACGGCGGCGCGATGTGGTTGGAGTTCCACGCGGTGGATGCCGAGGCGACCGTGTCCGAGGTGACGTGGAGCGTGACGACGACGAGGCCGGCCCGCCGCGCGGCGGTGGCCATCTGCACCTTCAACAGGGCGGACGACTGTGCTGCCACCGTCGACTCGCTGGCGTCCGACCCGTTGGTGGCCGATCTGATCGACGATCTCTACGTGACGGACCAGGGAGCCGACCTTGTCGAGACGCGTGAGGCGTTCCACCGCGCGGCCGGGGAGTTCGGTGACCGGCTGCACTACCTCCGCCAGCCCAACCTCGGCGGTGCCGGGGGATTCAGCCGAGGGATGTTCGAGGCCACCGCCCCCGGCTCCGCCGGGCCGGTGGACGTACTGCTCATGGACGACGACGTGAGGGTCGAACCCGAGACGGTGCTGCGGCTGTTCGCCTTCGCGGCCGTGACCCGTGAGCCGATGCTCGTCGGCGCGCAGATGCTGTACCTGTTCAACCCGGACTACCTGCTGGTCTCGGCGGAGCGCACGCGGCTCGATCAGCTCGAGGGCGGACTGGACGCCGACGAGTACGCACTGCGCGACGAGTCCGTGGTGGACCACCGGCAGGAACGGCGGGTCGACGCCGAGTATAACGCGTGGTGGTCCTGTCTGGTGCCGGGGGAGGCGGTGGAGAGGGTCGGCCTGCCCCTGCCGTACTTCTTCCAGTGGGACGACATCGAGTACGGGCTGCGGTGCCGACAGGCAGGGATCCCCACCTGCACCCTGCAGGGTGCGGCGGTGTGGCACGCCGACTTCTACTGGAAGGACGGCGACGACTTCGGCCAGTTCTTCTCGATGCGCAACTCGCTGACCACAGCGGCCATCCGCCAGGGGATCGACCCGCGCGCCATGGCCGCGAACCTGGGACGGAGCGTCCTGAGGGCGGTCGTGGCGATGCAGTACGGGCTCGCCGCCACCCGCATGCGCGGCATCGAGGCGTTCCTCGACGGACCCGACGGCGCGCACGGCGTCGGCGACGGCGGGCAGGCCGCCCTGGCCGCGATCCGCGCCGAGCGCGCGGGATACCCCGAGACGGCCAGGCTCGCCGTCGACGCCCTCCCCGCGGGGATCACGGTGGAGCGCAAGGTGGGGATCCCCCGGGAGGACCGCGAGGACCAGGTGCTGGCCAAGCGATTGCTCGTCCAGAAGCTCGGCCGTCAGCGCCGCGGTGTCGTGGCCGTCCCCTACGAGGACGCGGCCTGGTGGCACGTCTCGCTCTTCGACGAGGTGTACGTGACCGACGCCTCGCAGACCGGGGTCCACCACCGGAAGGTCGACCCACAGCGGGTCACGGAACTGCAGAAACGCCTGGTCGCGCTGCTCGCCCGGTTCGTGCGGGAGGCCCCCGCGGCCCAGGAACGGTGGCGTGAGGCGCAGGCCCGCCTCACCACGCGGGAGAACTGGGCCCGGTTGTACGGGGTGTAGGGGGTCTGACCGGACTCGTCGGCGACGCTACTTCTTCGATGTCGGGGGCGCCTATACTCGGCGCACCCGGTGCCGCACCTCCCAGTTCCGAGGAGGCCGATATGTCCCCCGATCCGATGGGATGGTCCCGTGATCCGTCACCGTCCGGGACCGAGCACCGCAGGGCCGGGCGCGTGGCGGCGGAGCGTGCCCGGTTCGCGGCCCCCAGGGTGGCGGGCAGCGTCCTCACGACGGTGCGGATGCTGCTCGCGCGGCGACTTCACCATCCCCGGGACAACGTCGGGCGCGTGATCCGGTTCGACGACGGTTCCAGCGCCCGGGTGTACCGGGAGACGAGGGTCGAGGACGGCCGGGCCACGGATCCGGCGGTGGTGGTCGTGGGGTTCGTCCTCCGCGGTGTCCGCGGGCGAGGGCACCTTCTGTTCCGGCTGGAGAGTTGGCTGAACATCCCGTTGTTCGTGGGTTTTCCCGGCTTCACCTCGAAGCTGTGGTTGGGCCACGACGGCCTGGGCCGCTATCGGGGACTCTACGAGTGGGACGGCGCCGAGCGGGCGATCACGTACGTCGAGTCCCTGGCCTGGCTGCTCGACATGGTCTGCGTGCCGGGAACCGTCATGGCCCAGGTGATCCCCAGCACGCATCGGGATGACGTTCTGGCGCGTCGGGGGGAGCCGTCCGTCGACATGGACGGAGAGCGACGATGGTGGCTACCGGTCGCGCCGCCCGAGCAGGGCTGAACCCGTCCGGTCGCCGGGCTCTCCGGGCGGCTGTTCTCCCAGGACTGGATCGCCTGTCGTCGCAGCCCGTTCTCCCGCCGACACGGGCACGGATCCTTCCTGCCGCTGCGGCCCGGCCGGCCACCACCGGACATGGGGGCGTCTCCCGGGACCGGGTTGAGAGGACGCACGACCTGATCCGGCCTGCGGCCGTGCATCATCTGGTCGGCCGCGGTGTCGACGCTCCTACTGCCACCGCGCATCTGTCGGTCCACCCCCTCGAGGGCTGCTCCCGGGGGCGTTCCTCCACAGGCCCGCGCTGTCCACATGACCGGTGGTCGCAGACCGATCTCAGGGCCGTCCACCGGCTCCGGGGGGCAGAGTGTGCGGCATGCACTCACCGACTCCCTCTCCCGGGCCTGCGATCGTCACCTCCGTCGCTCGGTCCGTCGGACTGTTGCCGCCGGGACCGTTGACCACCGCCGAACTGGCGGCGGCGGTCCCCGACCCACGCGAGCGCGAGCGTTACGTCCGGATCTGGCACGGGGTCTACCGACGTGACGATCAGGTCGACGACCTCCGGCTACGGAGTGAGGCGCTGGCGCGGATCTGGCCCGAGGGGGTCCTGCGCGGGCGCAGCGCCGCACTGTTGTGGGGAGACGACTCGGCCCCGCCCGGTGCGCCGCCCGAGATCTGGCTGCCGGCCACCCGGAGGTCCCGCGAGGGACGGGTGTACCGCTATGGGGCGATGCCGTCGGCCGCCGTCACCGAGGTGGGCGGTCTCCGGGTCACCACCCCGCTGCGCACCTGCCGGGACCTGGCCTGTGACCTGGATCCCGAGGACGCGGTGGTGGCCGTGGAGCGGATGTGCGC
>NZ_JAALDV010000164.1:0-13769 GCF_014145045.1 Dietzia sp. DQ12-76 | reverse complement strand
TCGGCGCGGACTTCGCGGTGATGAGCCTGTCCGACCGGCTCAAGCCCTGGGAGGTCATCTCGCGGCGTCTCGACGCGATCGCCGCGGCGGACCTGGTCCTGGCGGTGTACAACCCCGCCTCGCGCTCGCGCACCCGGCAGGTCGCCGACGCCCGCGACGTCCTCCTCCGGCATCGCGACCCGGCCACCCCGGTGATCGTGGGACGCGACGTGGGCCGGGAGGGCGAATCGCTGGCGATCACCACTCTCGCCGAGCTCGACTGCGGCTCGGTGGACATGAAGTGCCTGCTCATCGTGGGCGCCTCCGGGACACGCGTCACCGAGTCGGGGCGCGTGTGGAGTCCGCGGTTCGTGCGGCCGTGAGTGGGACTCCCGACCGTGATGCGCTGTGGCGGATCCTCGCCACCCGTCGCGATCACCGGCATTTCGATCCCACCCCGGTCCCCCGCGAGACCATCGAGCGCCTCCTCGAGGTCTTCGCCGTGGCCCCGAGCGTCGGGCTGAGTCAGCCCTGGCACGTCACAGTGGTCCGCGACCGTGCCGTGCGCGAGGCCGTCCACGAGGGATTCCGCACCGTGCGCCGCGCCGAGTCCGAGCGCTTCGACGGTCCGCGACGGGAACTCTACGACTCGCTGCGTCTCGAGGGCATCCTCCAGGCTCCGGTCGGCCTGGTCGTCAGCCACCGGCCGCCCGCCGGGCCGGTCCTGGGCACCACGAGCGTCCCGGCGGCCACCGAGTACAGCGTGGTGGCCGCGATCACGCTGCTGTGGCTGGCCGTGACGGCCGAGGGCCTGGGCATGGGCTGGGTGAGCCTGGTCGAGCCGGGCCATCTCTCTTCCAGCGTGCCCGTGCCCGACGGGGCCCGGCCCCTGGCGTACCTCTGTCTGGGACATCCCGCCCTCGAGCTGGACGAACCGTTGTTGCAGACCATGGGGTGGGGACGCAGGTCGCCGCTGTCGGTGGACTGGGTGTAGATCCCGGCCGCGATGGGGTTGCTCAGAATCCGTACCTGACCGCCCACGCGGCCGTGTGGGCCCGGCTCCTGGTGCCGGTCTTGCGCATCAGATGGTCGACGTGTGTCGCCACCGTCCGGCGGGAGATATACAGACGCTCCGCGATCTCAGGATTACTCAGACCGTCCCGGATCAGGGCGAGTATCTCACGTTCCCGCTCGGTGAGCCCCGACGTCATCCGTACGTGGACCGCCCAGGCCGTGTGCGCCAACCGGTCCACGGTCTCCCGGAACATCTCCTGGGTGCGACTATCGAAACTCGGTTTGGCGATATTTGTGTGAATGAATCCGAAAATCGATCCGTTTTTCGCGGTGAGCGGACGCGTTATGCCGTTTCTATATCCGGCTGGCTTCAGTGTTTCATTGACATATTCCGTGTCAATGAATTCAGAGCGCTCCCAGGGATATATTCCGCCCGGATCAGTCACGTGCCGAGATATTCTTCGCCGGGTCGCTCCGAACCATTCTTTCTCGTACACACCGACAACACCCGGTTCGTATCCGATATTCGACACCAGGTGCGGCCTGCCGCCCGAGTCCGGCAGGATCGTCAGCGCGATGGCATCGACCTTGAGCACATACTGAGACAGCTGCAGAGCCCCGTCCACTCGGCGCACCGGGTGCTGGTCAGTGGCATCGGCGAAGGACTGCGCCATCGCCTCGATCGTCGTGTTCGTCATCCCCGCCACCCTGCGTCCACCACACTCGTGTCGATCCGCTCCGCGCGGCGCGTCACCCACCGGTCCGCGCGTGCATATGCCCAATTATGGGCGCGCGTGTTTCGGTCTCGTAAACCGTGCGAGTGATCCACGTAAAGTCTCCATTTTTCGCCTCACAAGATCCGTCAGGTGACGGATGGCCCGTCCGGGTTTTCGCTCAATATTCTGGTGAGGCGACTTCTACACGAGAAGGTCAAGACCGCACTCATCTATTCTGGGAGAATCAGTGTTCAGATCACGCGCATTCACACGAATGGCCCTCATCTCCACCGTGTCGATCGGGCTGTTGTCTCTCACTGCATGCGGTGGGAACAGCGGAAGCGGAACGGCGGTCTCGGAGGTCTGCGAGGAGGTCCGGACGATCGGGTTCAGCCACCCGATCGGTGAGGTCGACTTCGTCAACACCCTGAAGAACTACGCCGCTGAGTACGGCGCCACCTCCGAGTGTGTCGAGGTCCTCCTCGACAGCACTATCGAGTCCAACCTCGAGTCCCAACGGGAGACGGTGGAGAGCTGGGTCAACCAGCAGATCGACGCGATCGTCATCTGGCCGACCGACCCCGGCGCCTTCGCCGGGCTCCAACAGCAGGCCCAGGCCAACGGAACGGCATGGCTCACCTACTCGTCGCACATGGACGGCCAGGACGGCAGCGTCGGCTTCGACAACGAGTACTCCGGCAACATGGTCGCCGAGCACTTGGACGGCTGGCTGGACGAAAACTATCCGGACGGCACCGACGGCATCACCGCGGCGATCACTGAGATCCCGTCGCTTCCTCCTCTCGCCGGCCGGTGGCAGCCGGTGGCGGCGATGCTGGAACGACGTGGCATCGAGATCGTCTCCCTCCAGGACTGCGGGGACACCACCTGCGGTCGTCAGGTGGCGGACGACGCGATCGCGGAGAACGACGACCTGAGGATCTTCATCGGGACCAACGATGACGCCGCGATCGGCGCCCTCGGGGCATTCCTCGCCTCTGACATTCCTCCGGAGGAGACCTACATCGTCGGGAACGACGGTCTCCCGGAGGCCTTCGAAGCGATCGAGAACGGTACCCACTACAAGGCCAGCGCCGCCATCGACATCCGGCATCTCGCCCGGTCGATCGTCGACAACTCGCTCGCGGCGATCACCGGAGAGGGCGATCCGAACAACGAGTCGCCGTACCTCATGGTCACGCTCGAGGACCCCGACGTCCTCGCCGAGATGAAGGCGCAGTTCCAGTGAGCGGCCTCTCCCGGACCACCGCACGGCCCCCGGGTGCTGATCTCGGGGCGCGGGGGGACGACGAGTTCAGCGGTCCCGGACCGGTGGCCACCCCGGAGCCTAGGACGGGAGGCGGACTCGCCGTCCGGAACCTCACCAAGCGTTTCGGATCGACCACCGTCCTCAAGGGTGTCGACCTGGAATTCCGCACCGGAGAGGTCCACGCGTTCCTGGGCGCGAACGGCGCCGGGAAGTCGACGCTGCTGAGCTGCCTGAGCGGGGCGCACCGTCCGAGCAGCGGCGAGATCGTGGTCGACGGGACGTCCTACGACGGCTTCACCCCCACGTCCGCCTTCGACGCCGGCATCGCAGTGATCTACCAGCACTTCCAGCTGGCCGGGTCACTCACCGTCGCGGACAACGTCTTCCTGGGCGACGAGCTCACGACGAGCGGTGTCCTCAGCCGTCAGAAGCAGGAGCAGATCACCCGAGGACTGCTCGACGATCTGGGCGTGGACATCGACCCGCGGACCCCGGTGGAGAAGCTCTCCATCGGGCAACAGCAGATCGTGGAGATCACCCGCGCCCTGCGACGCGACCCGTCGGTTCTCATCCTGGACGAACCGACGGCGGCGCTCGGCCGTACCGAGGCCGCGGCGCTGTTGACGACCATCCGCCGACTCGCCTACGAGCGACGTATCGCCGTCGTGTTCGTGACCCACCTGCTGGGTGAGGTCATGACTGTCGCCGACCGGGTCTCGGTCCTTCGGGACGGCAGAGTGCTGTGGACCCGGGACCGTGGGGAGGTGACCATGGACGCTCTGGTCAGCGGAATCTCCCCCTCCGTCACCGGCGCGGACGAGCGTGCCGAGCGCGCCACCGGACCGACATTCGTCGAGTTCTCGGGGTTCCGGACCTCGTACTGCGGTCCGCTGGACCTCGAGATCGGCGAGGGTGAGATCGTCGGCCTGTACGCGATGATGGGGGGCGGCCGGACCAATCTCCTCGAGACCATCGCGGGCGCCCGGCGTGCCCGGGGTGGGGCGATCACCGTCGGCGGCGCCGACGCCACCGCCGCTTCTCCCCGACAGGCGGCCCGCAAGGGCATCGCCCTGGTGGCATCCGACCGACCGGCCCAGTCCCTGTTCGGAGACCTTTCGGGACTGGACAACCTGTTGATGCCCCACTTCCGCCGTTCTCGGTTCGGGATCCGATTCCCCCACCGTGAGAAGCCGGTCTTCGACCGGGTCGCGGAAAGGGTCCAGCTGATGCCGCCGGACGCGGAGGCGACCGGCGGCTCGTTCTCCGGAGGGAACGCGCAGAAGATCATGGTCGGCCGCTGGCTCAGCGGCCTCGGCGACTGTCGCTTCCTGCTCCTCGACGAACCGACGCAGGGCGTCGACATCGGGTCCCGCGAGCAGATCTATCGGCTGATCCGCGAGTTCGCGTCCCGGCCCGGCCGATCGGTGATGTTCACGACGTCCGATCCCGAGGAGGCCGTGGCGCTCGCGGATCGGATCGTGGTGCTCCACGAGGGGCGGATCAGTCAGGTGTTCGGCCCCGACGTCGGTGAGGACACTCTCCTGACCCACGCACAATCCGCGGCCGTCGAGTCATACGAAGGAGTCACAGCATGATGAGCGTCGCCACACTGCCGGCCCCGTCCCGCGGGGGCCCCGGGAACAACAGCCCGGACCCGAGCCCCACCGTCACCCGCGACGTCCTCCTCAAGGCGATCGGCGCGGTGATGCCGGTGGCCGTGGTCCTGCTGATGGTCTACTTCTCCGTCAACACGTCCGCGTTCCTCTCGGTCAACAACCTGCTCACCGTCATCACCCAGAACGCGCCGTTGATCATCATCAGCATGGCCTTCGCGATGCTGCTCATGTCCGGGTACGTCGATCTCTCCGTCGGCTCGACCATGGCGGTCTCCGGAGTGGCGGGCGCCCTGGCTTTCGGGCCGCTCGGGTTCCTCGGTGGTGCCGCCGTGGCGATCGGTGTCGGCGCGCTGGTCGGTGCGGTCAACGGCGGACTCGTCGGATACCTGGCGATCTCACCGATCGTCGTGACCCTGGGAATGCTGGCCGTGGGCCGCGGTGCCGCCATGACCCTGTCACCCGACCCCCTCTACGGGTTCAACGACACCGTCCGCGCCTTCGGCACCGGCAGCGCCCTGGGGATCTCCTACATCGCATGGGTCGCCATCGCGGTGGCGGCGATCTGCATCCTCGTCATGAGCTTCACCGCCCTGGGCAAGCACATCATGGCGATCGGGGTGAACACCCGCGCCGCGTACCTCTCCGGGATCAGGGTGAGGACGACGATCTTCTCGCTCTACGTCGCCGTCGGCGCAGCAGCGGGTGTCGCGGGCCTCGTCCTGGTCTCCCGTCTGGACTCTGCCCCTGCAGGAACGCTGGGGGCCGGATTCGAGGTGACCGTCCTGTCCGCGGTGCTCCTCGGCGGAATCCCCTTCACCGGTGGCCGCGGGAGCCTGTGGCGGGTGCTGTTGGGCGTCTGGTTCATCTCGGTGCTGCGCAATGGCCTCACGCTGATGAACGTCGGCTCGGAAATGGTCAACATCGTGTCCGGGATCGTGCTGATCATCGCCTCCGGCCTCGAAGCACTCCGCATGTACCTACGCCGCAAGCTCTGACCCCACCCATCCCTACCCAGGAAGGAAACCGGTCATGGCCACACTTCAGGCCGCACCTCCGGGACCACTCAAGTCCGACCCGACACTCGCCGATCCCCCGCCGACTATGGCCAGTCCGAACTGGTGGGGAGCGGACTCGATCCGCTTCCGGGCGACCGACGCCTCGGGCCGGTCAGTGTTCGTCAAGAGCCACACCACTCCCGCCCGGAGCTACATCGACATCCCGTCGGCGATCCGGGCCACCCGGGCCGCGGGCGAGGCCGGGCTGGGCCCGGTCCTCCTCGGTGTCGACCCGGACAGCGGGCAACTGGCACTGGAGGATCTCACCGACTCCCACAAGACCGCCACGCTCGCCGATTTCCGGGACCCGGGAAGTCGCGCCGATTACTTCAGGACGCGCAGTCTCTTCCGGGCTGTCGACGACCCCGGGCTCCGTCAGGCCACGGTCTTCGACGACGTCCGGGCTCTCCACGACCGGATCGCACCCATGGGTACCGTGCTCCCGGGCGACATCGGGTGGATGCACGAGCGGATCGTCGAGATCGGCGACCTCGTGTCGGCACTCGGGTTCGACGCCGTCCCCGTCCACGGCGACGCCAACTGTTCGAACGTCGCTCTCGGGTCGGGCGGTCAGCCCACGCTGCTCCTCGACTTCGACTGGGCTGCGCTCGCCGACCCGCTGCAGGACGTCGGTTCGGTCCTCCTCGAGTTCTCGTACTCCGAGTACGACGGCCGGGAGCTCTTCGAGGAGGCATGGGGAGCGTTCGACGACGGCCTCTACGCCCGGGCCCGTCTCTACAGCGTGGCCGAGGCCTACCGTTCGGCCCTCGTCGGCGTCCTGGCCGACAGTCTCGACCCCGGCACCCAGGAGTACTCGAAGTTCTCGGACTGGATGTTCCTGCGCGCCCGAGCCGCTCTGACAGCACGCACGACCGACGACCACATGAGGATGGCGCGATGAGCACGACGACCCTCGGTGCCGCCAGCACACCCGCCGAACACGACGCGGAGAGACACATCCGCCACGTGGCCGAGTGGGAGGGCCGGGACGTCTCCTACGAACCGGTCGTGGGTGGCCTGCAGAACAGCAACTGGCTGGTCCACGTCGGGGACGACGACGTCCGGTACTTCCTCAAGGTTCCCGGCGACGGCACCGACGCCTTCATCGACCGACACGCGGCGAACATCGCCGCGGAGCGGGCCGGGGCCATGGGCATCAGCCCCCGGGTGGCGCATTTCGACAGCGACACCGGGACCGAGATCTCCGAGTTCCTCGACGGCTACCGGGCCTGCACGAACGGTGACATGAAGAGGTGGGACACCACCCGGGACGTGCTGGGGCTCTACGACAAGTTCCACACCATTCCCGCACTTCCGTTGACCAAGACGATGTTCGACCTCGTGGACGAGCATCTCGAACAGGTCCGGAGCCTGGAGGTCCAGCTTCCCGACTTCGCCCGGACACTCGTCAGGGAGTACGCGCGCGCCAGGGCCGCCCTCGAGGCCTCCGGGTTGGACCTCGTGCCCTGCCACAACGATCCGATGCCCGGCAACTTCCTCGTCGCCGAGAGCGGGCCGATGAAGCTCGTCGACTTCGAGTTCGCCTCGAACAATGACCGCGCCTACGATCTCGCGCTCATCCTCGCCGAGTTCTTCTACGACGAGCCGACGTCACTGAGATGCATCGAGGAGGCCTACGGCCACACGGGGTGGAGCACGGTCGCCCGAGTGCAGGTGTGCCGGTTCATCGCGGACCTCAAGTGGGGACTCTGGGGGTGCGTCAATCACCAGCTCAACAGCACGTGGGACTTCGACTACCACAAGTACGGGGTGTTGAAGCTGTTCCGGGCGCGGGGCCAGATGAGCGATCCCCGGTGGTCCCAGTGGCTCGGGGCGCTGTGATGGCATCGAACGGACCGGTCACGGCGGGGGAGGCGCCCGCGGCGCGGGGCGCCCCGGTGGAGGAGGGTGTCCGGGCGACACGTTTCCTCGACCTCCGAGCGTTTCTCGCCGACTTCCACGCGAGCACCGCCTTCGGCGCGACCTCGGGCGGGGGACTCGACCGCCAGGCCGGGACACCCGATCACGGTCGCGTCCGCGACTGGTTCCAGGGGCTCGCCGAGAGGGCCGGGTTCACCGTCCGAACCGACCGCATCGGCAACATCTTCGCTCTGCTCGAGCTGGTGCCGGGAGCGCCATTCGTGCTGGTCGGATCGCACACCGACAGCCAACCCCGCGGGGGTCGGTTCGACGGTCCCTACGGGGTCGTCGCCGCGCTCCACGCCGCGGACGCGGTGAGGCGCGCGGTCGACCGGGGCCAGCTCCACCCCTCGTTCAACCTGGCCGTGGTGGACTGGTTCAACGAGGAGGGGTCGCGGTTCGGGCCGTCGATCATGGGGTCGTCGGTGTTCACCGGGGCGATCGACATCGACACGGCGCTGACGACGACCGACCCGGACGGGGTCAGTGTCGCCGACGCCCTCGAGGCCACCGGCCGCCTGGGCGAGGCCCTCGACCTCGACGTCGCGGCGTACGGCGAGATCCACATCGAGCAGGGCCGCCGGCTCGAGGAGTCCGGGATCGACGTCGGGGTGGTCCGTGGGAACTGGACGGCCCAGAAACTGCGTGCCCGGGTCGTCGGCGAGCAGTCCCACGCCGGCACACTCCTGGCCTATCGCAAGGACGCGTTGCTCCCGGCGGCGAAGATCGTCTGCCTGGTCAACGACCTCGCGAAGGACTACCCCGCCTCGGACTTCCTCTCGTCTGTGGCGCAGTTCGACGTGTCCCCCAACTCCCCGAGCGTCATCGCCAGTCAGGTGGACCTGATCCTCGACCTCCGCGGACGTCATCACTGCCACGTCGCGAGCGCACGAGCGGAGATCACCCGCCGACTCACCGAGCTCTCGGCCGAGCATGCGGCCGACATCGAGATCGACGAGTTCGTGGTCCGCCCACGCAATGAATTCTCGGCGGCCGGCGTGCGGTTGGCGCAGGAGGCGGCCGAGTCCGAGGGGCTCAGCGTGCTGCTCATGGACACCCTCATCGGCCACGACTCGGTCGCGATGAACCAGTGCTATCCCACGGTCATGCTGTTCCTCCCGTCAAAGGACGGCGCATCGCACTGCGAATGGGAGTTCACCAGCGACGACGACATGCTCAAGGGCCTGCGTGCGTTGACCGCGGTCCTCTCCCGGCTCGTCCAGCACGACCTCCGTTGAGCCCACCGAGCAGGTGGCGGACCCACCCGAAGACAGGATCTAGCCGATGTCGCACGAAGTGCTCACGCACGAGAAACCACTGACCGCACGATCATCCGCCGAACTACGACAGGGATTCATGGACGGCGCGATCACACCACTGGACCTCCTCGAGGACACCCTGGAACGGATCGCCGAGGTCAACGGCACTATCAACGGTATCGCCCACCTCAACCGGGAGGAGGCCGAGAAGCAGGCCGCTGCCTCTGGGGAACGCTGGCGGAGGGGCCGGCCGCTGAGTGTGATCGACGGTCTGCCCGTCTCGATCAAGGACAGCATCAACGCGGTCGGCACCCCGTGGCGGCATGGTTCCCGCGGTCATGTCGATGTACCGGTCGCGACCACCGACTCCCCGCCCGCAGCGCGGCTCAAGGAGGGGGGCGCGGTGATCTTCGCCAAGACGACGATGCCCGACTTCGGTATGTCCGCCTCTGGTGTGAGCTCGCTGTACGGGGTCGTCCGCAACCCGTGGAACCTCTCGACCAGCCCCGGGGGCTCCAGCGCAGGGGCCGGGGCCACGCTCGCCGCCGGCATCGGAGTGACCGGGGTCGGCACCGACATCGCGGGGTCGGTGCGGATCCCCGCCAGTCACTGCGGCCTGTTCGCACTGAAGCCGACCCAGGGACGGATCGCCCATCTCGCCCCCAGCACGGTGCGTTCTCCCGGTCCGATGGCCCGCTCGGCGCGCGAGGCCGCGGAGCTCTACACGGTGATCGCCAGGCCCGACCCCCGCGACAACTCAAGCCTTCCCGGGGCGCCCGTCGGGGTCCCTCCCGTCCTGAGCGGTGCCGAGGTCCGTGACCTCCGAGTCGGTCTGCTACTCGACCTCGGTTATGGGGAGACCCTCCATCCGGAGGTCGCGGCGGCCGTGTCGGACGCCGCCGGGAGCCTGCGAGACGCCGGAGCCGAGGTGATCGAGCTGCCGCCGGTGTTCGACGAGGACCCGTACGCGCCGCTCGACAGGGTCTTCCAGGTCCGCGCCCGCACCGAATGGGAGGGGATACCGGAGCACCTGAGGGACGCGGTGCTCCCCGCGATCGCCGACTGGTGTGCTGACGCCGGTTCCCTGGGCGCGACGCAATACGCCCGGGACCTGCACCACGTCCAGTCCAGCGCGTCCCGGGTGTACGACCGTCTCTCCGGTTTCGACATCGTCGTCTCACCCACGCTTCCCGGAGTGGGCTACCGGGCCGAGATGGTCGGTCTCGACGAACACCGCCCACTCGCCCACTGCTCGTGGACCTGTTGGGGCAACCAGACCGGACAACCCTGTGCCACCGTGGCGTTCGGGTCCGCGGACGGCCACCCGATCGGCGTTCAGCTCTGGGGTCGCCGGTTCGACGACGAGCGGGTGCTCGCCCTGGCTCAGTGGCTCGAGTCCCGCCGGCCGATGGAGATGACCTGGCCGACCTTCCCGTTTCCCGACAGACCTCTCGACACCGGCTACTACCGGGGACGTCGATCGGCCGGGGTCTCCGGAGCGACCGCCCCCCGCACTGGCGGGATCGCCTCATGAGCACGAGTCGCGCGGTACGCGCCGTCGTCTTTGACCTCGACGGGACGTTGGTCGACTCCGAGCCGTACTACCACGACGCGTGTCGGAACATAGCCCGGGAGGCCGGTCGACACTGGACCGAGGCCGAGGACACAGCGTCGGTGGGAATGTCCCTCACCGATCAGGCGGCGCTGCTGCAGCAGCTCGGTGTCGGGGTACCGGCGCACACGCTCACCGCCCGCATCGCAGCAGAGGTGACCGCACGACTCAAATCCGATGTGCCATGGCTCCCGGGGGCGCTGGAGTTCATCTCGTCGTTGCGGGCTGCGGACTACCGTGTCGGGCTCGCCACGATGGCCTTCCGCGAGACCGTGGAGAAGCTCCGTGCGGCGCCCGGGGCGCCGGTTTTCGACGCCACCGTGTGCGGCGACGAGGTGGACAACGGCAAACCGGCGCCCGACGTCTACTTGGAGGCCTGCCGACTGTTGAACGTCGATCCCTCCGACACCGTGGGCGTCGAGGACTCACGGCGTGGCCTGACGGCCGCTCGGGCTGCGGGACTCCGGACCATCGGGGTCCGCTGCCAGGAGGAGATCGCTCCGAGCCTTGCGGACGAGAGATGGAATTCCCTCGTCGGCAGGACGGCCGACGACGTCGGTCCACCGCGCAGTCCAGGCCCTCCACCAGCGAGAATCCGTCAGTTGGCGGATAGAGATCGCTGAGTGACCCCGCAACCATCACACACGACATCCCCACTTGAGATGAGGCATCTGCAATGGCAGCACGGTCGACGATCATGGACGCCAACTCGTTCCGTTCGGAACACGCCGATCGGCTCGATATGGCCACGCGCAAGCTGACGGATCGACGCGACGAGCTACTGGGGGGGTCCTATCGACTCTTCTACCGGACCCCGGTCCACCTGGTCCGGGGTGAAGGCCAGTACCTCTGGGATGCGAACGGCACCAAGTATCTGGACATGTACAACAACGTGGCCAGTATCGGACACGCCCACCCCGCGGTGGTGGAGGCCGTCCACACCCAGATGTCGCAACTCAACACGCACACCCGGTACATCCACGAGCGGATCCTCGACTACACCGACAGCTTCCGGAACACTCTCCCGGACTACATGGATCCGATGGCGTACAAGGCGATGTACGTATGCACGGGGTCCGAGGCCAACGACCTCGCCCTGAGGGTCGCCAAGTCGTTCTCCGGCGGCACCGGGTTGATCGCCACCACCGAGGCCTACCACGGCAATTCCGAGCTCTCCTCCGGCGTGTCCCCCGCCCTCGGCGCAGGCCAGCCGGTCGGCAGCGACGTGTGGCTGATCGAGGCCCCGGACTCCTACCGCACGGGGGAGGCCGATATCGGGTCGTGGTTCGCACGTCGTGTCCGCGAGACCATCGCCGACATGGAGGAGGCCGGGGTGACGTTCGCCGGGTTCATCGCGGACTCCATCTTCTCTTCCGACGGGGTCCTCCCGGGCGACTATCTGGCGGAGGCGATCGACGTGGTCCACGATGCCGGCGGGATCTTCATCGCCGACGAGGTCCAACCGGGGTTCGCGCGGACCGGGGACCACTTCTGGGGATTCGCCAATCACGGGGTCACACCGGACATCATCACCACGGGCAAGCCGATGGGCAACGGGATCCCGGTCGCGGGTGTCCTCGGCAGGTCCGACGTGCTCGAGGCGTTCAGCGGGTCGCTGCCGTACTTCAACACGTTCGGTGGGAACCCTGTCTCGATGGCCGCGGCGCAGGCGGTCCTCGACGTCATCGAGAAGGAGGGTCTCCAGGAGCACGCCAGGATCGTCGGCGCCGAGGCTCTCGCCGCATTCCGGCAGGTCGGCGAGAACCACCACCAGGTCGGTGACGTCCGGGGGGCCGGCCTGTTCATCGGTGTCGAACTGGTGACGGACCCCGCCACGCGGGAACCGGACCACGCACTGGCACTCGACATGCTCGAGGAGCTCAAGTACCGCGGGGTCCTGACCTCGGTCGCGGGCCCCTTCGGCAACGTGCTCAAGCTGCGGCCTCCGTTGCCCTTCACCAGCTCGGACATCCCGTGGGCCGCGGACGCCCTCGACGAGTCGCTCCGTGTCCTCACGGCGAGGAGGTGAACCCCTGAACCTCGACCGTTGTCGTCCTGGTGGACTGAGTCACGACCCCGTCACTCGTCGAACGCCTCCCTCAGCGCATCGCACTGCGCTCGGAAGAAGTCCTTGCTGACCCCGGCGCGGGTGACGACCAGGTCGAAACCGTGGAAGGCCCCCGGCACCGGGACGAATTCGCAGCGCACTCCGGCGCGCCCGAGGCGGTCTGCGTAGGCCTTGTCCTCGTCGAAGAACAGATCCACCGTGCCGACGCCGACCCATGCCGGCGCGACACCCACCAATTCGGTGTGGCGGGCCGGACTCGCCGTGGACGGGTCGGCGCCGCCCAGGTAGCTCGTCCAGCCGAACCGATTCGACCGAGCGTCCCACAGTCGGTGTCGTGGGTCCGGGGTGTCGGTGCGGTCGTCCAGCATCGGGTACACGAGCAGTTGCAGTACCGGGTCGACGGGGCCGTCATCTCTCGCCCGGATCGCCAGTGCGGCTGCGAGGCCACCGCCGGCGCTCGCGCCGCCGATGGCTGTCCGGCGGGTGTCGATGCCGGGTTGGGCGGCCAGCCAGACGAGCGCCGCGTGACAGTCGTCGAGCGCCGCCGGGAAGGGGAACTGCGGCGCCAACCGATAGTCGACCGAGACGACGGTCGCACCGGTTCTCCGAGCAAAGGCCCGGCAGAGTGCATCATCCTGCGCCGCAGAACCGACGAGGTATCCACCGCCGTGGATCCACACCAGGCCTGGCGAGGGCGTCGAGGACTCACCGGAGGGGCGGAAGACCCGCACGGTCGCACCCGACTCGAGTTCATGCGTCTCCGTTCCCCGCAGTCCGGGCAGCAGTGTCCCGAGCTTCTGTATCGCCGGCAGTGTCCGCGGTCCCACCAATCGCGGGGGCAGCACCATTGACGCGAGTCGGAGATCGGGGTGGTACTGGCGGCGATCGCGGATGCGGCCGAGAAACGGGATGCGCATGGTCGTCCTCCGGAACGGATGAATCCCCGTGGGGTGGTGGAACTCGAATCGGCTGGATGTCCGGTCAGGGCGAACTGACCAGCCGCGCCGACCCGTCCTCCACGAGCAGCGCCTGGTCGTCGTTGACCAGGGTCAGCGGGTAGCTGTCCCCATAGGTCTCCTCGATCTGCGCGATGAGCTCGGGCGGGTAGGGCGGGAGAGCGCCGTCCGCGTGGGGGATCACCACGGTGTCGACCAGTCCGAGTCCGCTGCGGTCGGCGAGGTCGGGGGCGGCGGAGGGGTCGTCCATGAGGCTGACCGGCTCGATGCCGGGTCCGGCGACGACCGATCCGGCGCTCGAGCC
>NZ_JAALDV010000163.1:0-5833 GCF_014145045.1 Dietzia sp. DQ12-76 | reverse complement strand
TCCGCCTCGCCGTCGTCGATCCCGTACTTCCCCGATCCGTCCGCCTCCCCGACGAGTCCCCATTCCTTCCAGTACATGTCGACGAAAGTGCGTGACCCGTCCGAGAGGATGAACTCGTGCTGGAGCTGGGGCATGGGGAGGCCGGCGCGGGTGATGGCGACCCGGCTCAGGGACTCGAGCACCGAGTGGGCACCCGGGTTCGCGAACGCCACCACTGCGCGGGCCCGCGCGATGCCGACCCGCCCGGCGGCGGCGTCGAGTTCGGTCGCCAGTTCGGCCCGGGTGCACAGAGAGCGGCGCAGGGCCTCGTCGGCAGCGCAGACGGCGCCTGCGAACGGGCTCGTCCGCGCCACGTCGACGATCGTCCGCGCCGGAGTCGTGACCGGGATGCCCTCCAGTTCCGTCACGGAGTCACCGAGGTCCAGGCTGTGGCAGATCGCGCTCTCACCCCGCCTGCTCCCGCTGCCCGGCCGATGCCTGGTCGTGGTGACCCGCCGGGTGTCCAGATCCTGAGCGGGCAGACCGTGAAGCACGAGAGCGGAAGTATGCGACATCGCCGTGCCGGGGCTGATGAACCTCGCCGAGGCCCGCGACCGCATCTCGAGCATGGCCTCGGCCTCGTCGGGACCGGTGGGCAGGTCGGCGGCGGGCACGTAGACGCCGTGACGGACACGGTAGAGCTGTCCGGTGCGCTCTGCGTGCTCCCGCGCTCGGCGGCTGTAACCCCGCGCGAGTAGTTCGGACGAGGTGATGACGGGTGGGCGAATTCTGTCGGTGCTCATGGCCACGCAGTATCGCCCCCGCCGGCCCGGTTTCTGCAGCGTCGGACTGCGTGGTCCGTTCAGGCTGTGGAGGGTGCGCGGGGTGTGGAGGGCCCGCCGTGACAGCACAGCCGGACTGCGCGACTGACCGGCTGGTCTGCGCGCTGCACGGCGGGTCTATCGGTATGGGACCGCAGTCCGCCCCGCTCGCAGACAGTGCAGGCGCCCGCCGGAAAGGCGTCTGGCGCGCACCGATGCGCACGCGAGACGCCATAGCGGTGGGCGGTTGCCGAGGAGTCGTACAGGCGCGCGAGCGACACGTCGGGCGCTGGAGCGCCTGCACGTTGCGGCGGACGCGGACCGGGGGACAGGGGCGGGGGTCGGGTGACGAGCCGCTACCTCCCGGGCCGTGGCAACTCCTTCGTGCGCGGGGCCGGGCCCCGGTGGTGGCGACCCACTCGCGACGGCGACAGGAGCGGGTCGAAGACAGGCACAGACCGTCGACGGCCAGCACGTCCTCGGAGATCGCCGCACCGATGCGCATCACGAACGCGCCGATGCTCATCACGAACGCACCGATGCTCACCACGAACGCGCCGGTCTCGCCGACGTTGCCGACGGTGTCCTTCCGGCCGATCGAGGTGACCGACGGGATCGCGGGTCACAGCAGTAGACGGTGAAGAACGAGCACGGAGCGAGATCCCCCGAGGAAGGGCCGTGACACGGGTCACAACTGCTCTAGCCTGGGGCGGCGGCCACATCACGTGGACGGTGGTCGGCGTCCGCATGACGTGGACGGTGGGTGAGAGGGGTCGGGCAGGATGGCGGAGACGAGGGTTCGGATCCCACTGCGGGATCAGCTGTGGCTGATGATGGACCGACCGGACAATCTCATGTACATCAACTCGATCATGTGGTTCGCCGAGGTCCCCGACTGGGAGGCGGTCACCGAGGCGATCGCCACCCGGATGGTGGAGCCCCACCCGGTGTTCCGCCGGGTGCCGGTGCGGCGGGGCCGACGCTGGTACTGGCAGGACGATCCGGACTTCGACCTCTCCCGCCACCTGGTCCGCAGTCGCCTCCCCGAACCGGGCGGACGCGCCGAGGCCGAGGCGTACGTCGCCGCGCAGATGAGCAGGCCGCTCCCCGACGACCGCCCCATCTGGCGCACCGAGTTCATCGAGGGATATCACGGCCACGGGGGAGAGCAGGAGGGGGCGCTCATCCTGTTCCGGGTCCAGCACGGGATGGTCGACGGAATCCGGTTGTCCCAGCTGGTCCTGGGATTGTGTGACCACGAGGACGACGACCCCCTGCCCCGGGTGGGACGGGAACTGACCTCGGGTGGGGGCGGGATCGTGGGGGCGGTCGGCCAGGTCGGGGCAGGACTGGCCAAGGACTCGATCGGCATCGCCCGCGGTGTCGCGGGTGCCACGATCAGGTTCCCGGTGACGCTCGCGCGACTGGCCAGGGACGTGGCGGCCCCCGGCGGGGAACTGACCCGGGTGCCCACTCGTGTCGTGGAATCCCTGGCCGACACCATCGACTCCACCAACACGACGACCAACACCTATCGCTCCATCTTCCGACTGCTGTTCGAGCCCCGGACCCCCGACCTGTCGTGGAGTGGACGGACGCACGCGGAGAAGAAGGTCTCCTGGGTCTCGGGACTGGAGCTCGCGGCCGTCAAGAGGGTGGCGTCACTGCACGACACCACCGTCACCTCGGTGATGATCGCCGCGGTGTCCAAAGCCCTCACCCGCTACCTCGACGCGCACGGTGACCGCCCGGTCGCCGACATCAACCTCATGGTGCCCATGTCGGTGACGCCGAACAGCGACGACCTCCCGGAGGAACTGGGCAACCACATCACCCTCATCCTCATGCGTCTGCCACTGGGCATCGACGACGCCGACGAGCTCATCAACGCCATCACCACGTCCATGACCCGGGTGCGCTATTCGTTCGAGCCACACATCACCTTCGCCTCGATGCTCACCGTGGCGGTCACCCCGACTGCGGTGCAGCACGCCGTGATCGACCTGTTCGCCAACAAGACCGTCGGTCAGCTCACCTCGGTGCCCGGACCCGTCTCCACGGTGAGCCTCGCCGGGACCGTGGTCGAGGGGATGCTGGGCTGGGTCCCGATGAGCGGCGACCAGGCGCTCGGGATCTGCGTCTTCAGCTACGACGGGAAGGTCTCCGTGGGGATCGCCACCGACGCCGGACTCGTGCCGGACCCGGGCCGGGTCGCCGAGCTGATCAAGGACCAGTTCGCGACGTTCGACGGCTGGGAGGCCCAGGTCTGAGGACCGTCGTCACGCCTCTCCTTCACGGTGTACTTCACCACACCGGCGCGTCGACCCCGGTAGGCGTGGGGAACAAGGAAAACACTCGTGATCTCTGTCACGCCTGTTCTAGCCTGTACTCGTGCGCATGACCCGGTGCGCGAGCGTGGCCACGGGAGAGGCGTCGGGACGATGGGGGAGACGGCGAGAGTCAGAATCCCGCTGCGGGATCAGTTGTGGTTGCACATGGACCGCGCCGACAACCTCATGTACATCACCTCGTTGGTGTGGTTCTCGGAGATCCCCGACTGGGACGCGGTCACAGAGGCAGTCGCCACACGGATGGTTGACCCCCACCCGGTGTTCCGGCGGGTCCCGGTACGCGAGGGCAGACGGTGGTACTGGGAGGATGATCCCGATTTCGACCTCTCCCACCATCTGATCCGCGGGCGGCTCCCCGCGCCGGGCGGACGGGCCGAGGCCGAGGCGTACGTCTCCGAGCAGATGAGCGTCCAGCTCCCCGACGACCGCCCCCTGTGGCGCGCCGAGTTCCTCGAGGGCTACCACGGCCACGGTCACGAGGCCGAGCGGGAGGGCGCGCTGGTGCTGTTCCGGGTCCAGCACGGGATGGTCGACGGTATGCGGTTGACCCAGTTGGTCCTCGGTCTGTGCGACAGCGATGACGACGACGCCCAGCTGCCGCGGGTGGGCCGACCCCTCTCCGCTGGTGGAGGCGGGATCCTCCGGACGGTCGGCCGCGCCGGGGTGGGGATGGCCAGGGACTCGGTCGGTATCGCCCGCGGTCTCGCCGGCGCCACGGTCACGTTCCCGTGGACTCTCACGCGGCTGGTCAGGGCAGTGGTGGCCCCGGGCCGTGGGGTCACCCGGGTGCCCACGCGCGTCGTGGAATCCCTGGCCGACAGCATCGATCTGACCAATAGGACGACCAACACCTATCGTTCGACCTTCCGGTTGCTGTTCGAACCCAGATCGCCCGAGCTGTCCTGGAGCGGTCACGCCCATGTTGAGAAAAGGGTCTCCTGGATCTCCGGGCTGGACCTCGCGGCGATCAAGAGGGTGGCGAAGGTGCACGGCACCACGGTCACCACCGTGATGCTCGCGGCGGTGTCCAGGGCGCTCACCGAGTACCTCGACGCCCACGGCGATCGTCGGGTCTCGGACATCAACCTCATGGTGCCGATGTCCATCGAGCCTGTGGCCGACGAACTGCCGGAGGAACTGGGCAACCACCTCACGATCATCCTCATGCGCCTACCGCTGGGGATCGACGACGCCGACGAGCTCATCGACGCGATCGCCACGTCCATGTCCCGGGTGCGCTACTCGTTCGAACCACACGTCAACTTCGCCACCATGCTCGGCGTAGCGATCACTCCCGGCCCGGTGGCGCACGCGGTGGTCGACCTGCTCGCCAACAAGACCGTCGGCCAGCTCACGTCGGTCCCCGGGCCGGTCTCCACGGTGCGGATCGCCGGCACCCCCGTCGAGGGGATGCTCGGCTGGGTTCCGATGAGCGGCGACCAGGCCTTCGGGATCTGCATCTTCAGCTACAACGGCACGGTCTCGGTAGGCATCGCCACGGACGCGGGACTCGTGCCCGACCCGGGCGAAGTGGCCGGGATGATCGAGGACAAGTTCGCGACGTTCGCCGGCTGGCACGAAGGCGACTGACCAGCCGGCGCGCCCCTCCGCGCGGAATGAGCCCGACTCACCACGCGGGCGCCGGGACCTCCGGGTGCGCGGCGAACCAGGCACCGATGTAGGACATGTCGATGCCCTGGTCCTCGGCGATCAGGTCGTACATCGTGCGCCCGTCGAGTGCCTCACGCAGGAGGTCGGCGTGCCCGCTGTGCCGGTTGATCTCGGTGAGGACGTGATGCGCGCACCAGCGGCCGTCGAACGGCGCCAGGTCCGGCGGGAACCACGGCATCTCCGCGGGGACCGGGACCGGGGCTCCCAGATCGGCGGCGCGGAGATGGGCGAGGCCCGCGGCGCACCGGCGGTCGTACTCGGCGAGGATCTCCTCGGCGGTCGCGTCGGGGTCGACACGGTTGACCGTCTCGGCCCACTCGAAGGCCTCGGGCAGCGAGCGTCCCGTCTCGAGGGGGTCCGGCGCGGCGGCCGCCCGGCCCAGCCAGTCCTCGGCCACCTGGCCGATGTGCAGGATCAGCCAACCGAGCGTCAGCTCACTCGAGGGCACCGGACGCGCTCGTAGTTGGTCGGCGGTGAGGCCGTGGACGATCGAGCGGGCGTTGACGAGCGCGTGGTCGGTCCATTCGAGCAGGGTCTCGCGTTCGGTGGTGTGGGTGGCGGCGAACAGTGGCATGACGATCTCCTGGGTGTGTCTCGTGAACGGGATGGTGTCGGCGGACGGGCAACGGATCAGTTGCTGATCCGCACCGTGGTCCGACAACAGACTCTCAGTCGATCAGGACAGATCCGGTCCGCTGACGGTGCGACACTGGGTGACGTGACCGCCGACAGAACGCCCACGACCCAGCGCGTACTGGGTTTGCTCGACCTGCTCCAGCGGCGCGCGGTGTGGACCGGGCCGGAGCTGGCGGCCGAACTCGGTGTGACCACCAGGTCGGTGCGGCGGGACGTGGACCGGCTGCGTGACCTGGGGTATCCGGTCGAATCCGAACGCGGCGCGGGCGGCGGTTACCGGCTGGGGTCGGGCCGCCGGCTTCCGCCCCTGCTGCTGGACGACCGCGAGGCGGTCGCGGTGGCGATCGCCCTGAGGCTCGCCGCCGGCGGGGCGGA
>NZ_JAALDV010000162.1:0-6908 GCF_014145045.1 Dietzia sp. DQ12-76 | reverse complement strand
TGCGCCCGCGCGCTCCCAGAACCCCGGGCTCGCCACGGAGTCCTCGTTGAGCACCACCGACGCGCCTGCGAGCAGGTGGCTGTGGATCACCGACAGCCCGTAACAGTAGTGCGGGGGGAGGGTGGTGATGGCGCGATCAGCGGGCTCGATGCGCAGGTACTCGGCGATCGCCGCGGCATTCGACAGCACGGCCCGGCGCGCCTGCCGGACGAGTTTCGGCGACCCGGTGGACCCCGAGGTGCTGAGCAGCAGCGCCAGGTCCGGGTGCAGGTCGTGCCGCGGCGGGGTGTGGTGCGCGGACGCCGGGATCGACTGACCCGCGCCCGCGAGGACGTCCGGGGTCCACGACTCGACGAGAGCCCGCGTGGCCGCGCTCTCCGGCGGCAGGAGCAGGACGACGTGGCCCGCCTCGTGCGCGGCGAGATAGTCGATGAGGAAGTCGGTGGTGTTGCCCCCGATCAGGCCGACCATCCGTCGTCCGGAGTCGAGCGACGGATACTCGGCTGCGCGGGCGGCGACCCGGAGGGCGAGATCGGTGTAGGTGAGGGTGGTGTCGTCGCTGATCACGGCCACCGCACGGCCACGGGCGGCGAGAGGCCCCGCCAGCCCGCCCACCCGTCGGGTGTGGCCCACCTGCTCGATCGTCACCGGACCACTGTAAGAGGTAAGCCTATCCTAGGACAATTCGTTCATCATCCACCGGATCGGACGTCAGTGGTCCCCGCGCTGGTGGCGGGGTCGCCAGACCACGACCGAGGTCGAGCGCGGCACGTGGACCAGTTCACCGCCGACGCGTCCCCGGCCCGAACCGGAACGGAGCTCCGCGAGTTCGTCGGTCAACTCGCGGACCCGGGACTGGAGGGCGTCGACCTGGTTGGTGAGCTGGATGATGCGTTTGATGCCGGCGAGGTTCACGCCCTCGTCCTGGCTGAGTCGCTGCACCTCGCGCAGCATCGCCACGTCGCGCAGGGAGTAACGCCGGCCGCCACCGCTGGTGCGTTCGGGCGTGACGATCCCCAGTCGGTCGTAGGTGCGCAGGGTCTGGGCGTGCAGGCCCGACAGCTCGGCGGCCACGGAGATCACCAGGACGCTGTCGTCCGGGGCCAGGTCCCCCACGTCCCGCCGGGGGCTCATGCCGACCCGGCCCAGCCAGACCGTGGATCGAAGCCCGCCGCCCGCAACGCCTCGTCATAGGCTGCGAGCTCGGCCTCGGCCATCCCGGCGGGGGGCGTCGCCACCCGGAGCGTGACCTTGAGGTCACCGGTCCCGGTCTTGCGTGCGATTCCGCGACCGCGGACCCGCAGGATCTGCCCGTCCCTGGACCCGGCCGGGATCTTGACCGTCACCCGTCCGGTGAGCGTGGGCACCGACACCTGGGCGCCGCGGACGAGCTCGGGATAGGAGACCGGGAGCTCCACCAGCAGGTCCGCGCCGTCACGGTCGAACACGGCGTCCTTCGACACGGTGACCGTGACGTACAGGTCGCCCGACGGGGCCCCGCGGAACCCGGCCTCCCCCTGACCCGAGAGCCGGATGCGTTGACCGTCCTGGACCCCGGCGGGCACCTTGACGTTGATCGTGCGGGCGCGGTCGGTGACGCCGCTGCCCGAACAGTCCGGGCACGGGTCGTCGATCTTGGATCCGGTGCCGCCGCAGTCCGTGCAGGGTTCTGCGAAACTGAACGCGCCCTGGGAGCGCTGGGTGACCCCTGCCCCGTGACAGGTGCTGCACACCTTGGGGCTGGTGCCAGGGCGGGCACCGCTGCCGTGACAGGTCAGGCAGGGCGAGGCGGACGAGAGCCTGATCTGCACGGTCTCGCCCAGTGCGGCCTCGCGGAACGACAGGGTGAGAGAGGTCTCGACGTCCTGCCCGCCCTGCGGTCGCTGCGCCCGGCCCCGACCCGCGCCGGGGGCGCCGCCGCCACGGCTCTGGGTGAACAGGCCACCGAAGAGGTCGGAGAAACCACCGGATCCCCCGGCGCCGCCGGCCCCGGCCGCACCTCCGAAGAGGTCGCCGATGTCGAAGTCGCCGCTGGTCGTGGTGAACCTGCCGCCCCCCGGGGGCGCGAAGCCACCGAACCCTCCGGAGGAGACCTGCGCCCGGAACTCGTCGTACTCCTTACGTTTGGCGGGGTCGCCGATGACGCTGTTGGCCTCGCCGACCCGCTTGAACTTCTCCTCGGCGGCCGCGTTCCCCGGGTTCTTGTCCGGGTGGTTGTCGCTCGCGAGCTTGCGGTATGCCTTGCGGATCTCGTCCGCCGTGGCGTTCTTGGAGACGCCCAGCTCGGCGTAGTAGTCCTTCTCGACCCATTCGCGCTGACTCACCAGACGCCTCCTTCCTTGATCGGGTCTGACAGATCTCGAGTACTCATTCTCCACCTCGACCGCCGGTGTGCGGGTGACCGCACACCGGCGGTGGGTCGGAACAGGTCAGCGGACGGTGACCATCGCCGATCGCAGGGTCCGCTCACCGTGGCGGTAGCCCTTGCGCAGGATCGTGCCCAGCACGGGCTCGGAACCCTCCGACTCGTCCTGCACGGCCTCGTGCACGGCCGGGTCGAACGCATCGCCTTCCTCGCCGAAGGACTCGACCCCCTGGGAGGCCAGCAAGGCGTGGACCCTGTCGGCGAAGGCCTTGAGCGGCCCCTCCTCCAGATCCCCGTGCGCGCGTGCCCGCTCCAGGTCGTCGACGATCGTCAGGAGCTCGGCGAGGACCGACCCCTTGGCGGTGTCGATGATGGCCTGGCGGTCCCGCTCGACGCGGCGGCGGTAGTTGGCGAACTCCGCCGACACGCGCTGCAGGTCCGCCGTCCGCTCATCGAGCTGGGCCTGCAGAGCGGCCGAAGCATCCTGTGACGACGGATCACCGGCGCCCTCGTCGGCGCCACCATCGGCGGACGGGGCGGGATCGTCCTCGACGATCTCCCCTTCCACGGCCTCCGGGGCCGCGGCGCCGGACTCCTCGTCCACAGCCCGGGCGGCGGCCACGTCCTCGGCGTCACCACCGGCCCAGGCGGCCTTGTCCGTCTCCGGACCGTCAGCGTGTGGCGTGGTCACTGGAACTCACCCCTGACTGTCTCGTCGTCTTCTGCCGCGGCCTCGACCTCGTCGGGAGCGACGTCGGCCGCGCCTTCTGCCACGATCTCGGCCTCGGGGGCGACGGGGGCGTCCTGGACGTACTTCTCGTCCACGGCCTCCTCGTCGGTGGCCTCCGGGTCGCCGGGATCGGGCACTCCGGTCACCTCCGTCACTTGTCGCCCTCCTTCGGCTCGTCCTCGTCCACGACCTCGGCGTCGACGACGTCGTCGTCGGCGGAGCCCGCGGAGCCGGGGTCTGCGGCCTCGGCACCCTCGGCCGCGGCGGCCTCGTAGATGGCCTGGCCGACGGCCTGGGCCTCGGTGTTGACCTTTTCCACGGCGGCCTTGATGGCGTCGACGTCCGAACCCTCGAGGGCGGACTTGGCCTCGGCGATCGCGGCCTGGAGGGACTCCTTCTTGTCCGCAGGGACCTTGTCCTCGTTCTCCGAGACGAACTTCTCCGTCTGGTAGATCGTGGACTCGGCCTGGTTGCGGGCGTCCGCCTCCTCGCGGCGCTTGTGGTCCTCCTCCGCGTGGGCCTCGGCGTCCTTGATCATCTGGTCGATCTCCTCCTTGGACAGGCCCGAGCCCTCCTGGATGATGATCGTGTTCTCCTTGCCGGTTCCCTTGTCCTTGGCGGTCACGTGGACGATGCCGTTGGCGTCGATGTCGAAGGTGACCTCGATCTGCGGCACCCCGCGCGGCGCGGGGGCGATTCCGGCGAGCTCGAACGAGCCGAGCAGCTTGTTCTGCGCGGCCATCTCGCGCTCACCCTGGAACACCTGGATCTGCACCGACGGCTGGTTGTCGTCCGCCGTGGTGAAGGTCTCGGACCGCTTGGTGGGGATGGTGGTGTTGCGCTCGATGAGCTTGGTCATCACGCCGCCCTTGGTCTCGATGCCCAGCGACAGCGGGGTCACGTCGAGCAGGAGCACGTCCTTGACCTCGCCGCGGAGGACGCCGGCCTGCAGCGCGGCACCGACGGCCACGACCTCGTCCGGGTTGACGCCCTTGTTGGGCTCCTTGCCCCCGGTGAGTTCCTTGACCAGGTCGGTCACCGCCGGCATACGGGTCGAACCGCCGACCAGAACCACGTGGTCGATCGACGAGATCGAGATCCCGGCGTCCTTGATGACGGCCTGGAACGGTTGACGGCAGCGGTCGAGCAGGTCCTGGGTGATCTTCTGGAACTCCGAGCGCGTCAGCGTCTCGTCGAGGAAGAGAGGGTTCTTGTCCGCGTCGACCGTGATGTAGGGCAGGTTGATCGAGGTGGACTGTCCGCTGGACAGCTCGATCTTCGCCTTCTCGGCGGCCTCACGCAGGCGCTGGAGCGCCATCTTGTCCTTGGTGAGGTCGATGCCGTTCTGTGCCTTGAACTTGTCGACCAGCCAGTCGACGATCCGCTGGTCCCAGTCGTCGCCGCCGAGGTGGTTGTCGCCGGACGTCGCGCGGACCTCGACGACGCCGTCGCCGATGTCGAGCAGGGAGACGTCGAAGGTGCCGCCACCGAGGTCGAAGACCAGGATGGTCTGCTCCTTGTCGCCCTTGTCCAGTCCGTAGGCCAGAGCGGCCGCGGTGGGCTCGTTGACGATGCGCAGAACGTTGAGGCCGGCGATCTGGCCGGCGTCCTTGGTGGCCTGACGCTGGGCGTCGTTGAAGTACGCGGGCACGGTGATGACCGCGTCCGTCACGTCCTCACCGAGGTAGGACTCCGCGTCGCGCTTGAGCTTCTGCAGCGTGCGCGCGCTGATCTCCTGCGGGGTGTAGTTCTTGTCGTCGATCGAGGCCGACTTCCAGTCCGTGCCGATGTGGCGCTTGACCGAGCGGATGGTGCGGTCGACGTTCGTGACCGCCTGGTTCTTGGCGGGCTGGCCCACGAGGACCTCGCCGTTCTTGGCGAACGCCACGACCGACGGGGTCGTGCGTGACCCCTCGGCGTTGGCGATCACGTTGGCCTCGCCGCCCTCGAGGACGGCGACGCAGGAATTGGTGGTGCCGAGGTCGATACCGACTGCACGTCCCATGATGTTCTCCTTCTCTCCGCGTACTCGACCGCGGACGGGGGTGGTCCGAAACTCCGTTGTTAAGCAGACCCGGCTCAAGGCTCGGATCAGTGACACCACACTGCCTCTCCGAGTGGATGCCGTCAACCCAAGTTGAGTCGGACTCGCTGAGGTTTGACGCTCCGTACAACTACCGCCCCGGCCGATCGATTCCCGTTGTGATTCAGATCACAGCACAACATGAGTCTGCCCGACTCAAACAGTGGACGGGGGCGGTACCGGCTCCATGTACTGACAACTAGATGACGCCCTGCGCGAGCATCGCGTCCGCGACGCGGCGGAAGGCGGCGATGTTCGCCCCGGCCGCCAGGTCGCCGGGCTTCCCGTACTCCTCGGCGGTGGCGGCCGTGGTGGCGTGGATGCTGGTCATGATGCGGTCGAGTTCCGAATCGACGCGCTCGAAGTCCCACTGCAGTCGGCCCGCGTTCTGCCGCATCTCGAGCCCACTGGTGGCGACACCGCCGGCGTTCGCGGCCTTGGCGGGGCCGAACAGGATACCCGTGTCGTGTATCACCTCGACGGCCTCTTCGGTGCAGGGCATGTTGGCGCCCTCGGCCACGAGCCGGCACCCGTTCGCGGCCAGGGTCCGCGCGGAGTCGCCGTCGAGTTCGTTCTGGGTCGCGCAGGGAAGTGCGATGTCGCACGTCACCTCCCACACCGGGCGCCCCTCGACGAACTCGCAATCGCCCCGCTCCCGCGCGTAGACCGAGAGCCTCTCCCGCCGCACGTCCTTGACGTCGGCGAGCAGGTCCAGGTCAAGGCCCTTCTCGTCGACCACGTAACCGGAGCTGTCCGAACAGGCCACGACCGTGGCTCCCAGCTGTGTCGCCTTCCTTGCCGCGTACAGGGCGACGTTGCCGGAACCGGACACGACCACCCGCGCCCCGTCGAGGCCGAAGTCGGACTCGCGGAGCATCTCACGGACGTAGTAGACGAGCCCGTACCCGGTGGCCTCGGTCCTGGCCCACGACCCTCCGTAGGCGACCGACTTGCCGGTGATCACTCCCGCCTCGTTCCGGCCGGTGACCTTGCGGTACTGGCCGTACAGGTAGCCGATCTCGCGGGCGCCCACGCCGATGTCCCCGGCGGGGACGTCGAGATCCGCCCCGATGTGATGGGCGAGCTCGGCCATGAACGACTGACAGAAGCGCATGACCTCGCCGTCACTCCGGCCGTGGGGGTCGAAGTCCGAGCCGCCCTTGCCGCCGCCCAGGTCCAGGCCGGTGAGCGCGTTCTTGAAGACCTGCTCGAAGCCGAGGAACTTCAGGGTGTCCTCGTCAACGGACCGGTGGAACCGCAGGCCACCCTTGTACGGACCCAGGTCCGAGCTGAACTGGACCCGGAAACCACGCTGAACCCGGATCGTTCCCGAGTCGTCCACCCACGGCACCCGGAAGGACACCACGCGTTCCGGCTCGACGATCCGCGCGAGGATCCCGCCCTCGACGTACTCCGGATGCTGCCTGACCACGGGGGCGAGAGACTCGAGCACCTCGTGCACGGCCTGCCGGAAGAGCTTCTGCCCGGGATTTCGGGCTACCACGGACTCGAGCGCATCGTGTAGTGCGGCGTCGGCGTCGGACATGGGACCTCCGGTGTAGGGGCTGCGGTGTAGGGGATGCGGTGTAGGGGATGCGGCCTGAGGGACGGTCGGCGTGGGCCACCCGCCGCGGGCACTCACCCGATACCGAACCCCCGCAAGGCCCCTGCCACGGCCGGAACGGCGTCGCCGCCGAGCCGCAGCCTAGCCCCGGTGTTTCATGGGGATC
>NZ_JAALDV010000161.1:0-8794 GCF_014145045.1 Dietzia sp. DQ12-76 | reverse complement strand
CGCGCCGCCTCAGCGGAGGCCGCCCGTCTCCGGGTGGAGGCGGATCTCGCGTCGGAAGCCGCGCGCGCCTCGGCGCGTGACGCCCAGCGACGCGCGGATGACCTCGATCGGCGGTCGGACGAGATGAGAGTGCGGATCGACGAGGTGAGACGTCGCGTGGACGCTCTCTCCGACGCGCAGCGTGCACTCTGGGCCGGCGGCCCCCTGGTGCCCCCGGGGTACGTCGCCCCGGCGATCGACGGGGTCAACACGGCCGCCCTGAACGTGGCCCTCACCCGGATCGGTGCCCCGTACTCCTGGGGGGCGACCGGACCGTCCGAGTTCGACTGCTCCGGCCTCATGGTGTGGGCGTACGCGCAGGAGGGCAAGACGCTTCCCCGGTCGAGTCAGGCGCAGGCGGTGGCGGGGGCGCCCGTCGCGATGCCGGACATCCAACCCGGAGACCTCGTCATCTACTACGCGGGTGCGACCCACGTCGGCATGTACGCCGGCGACGGACTCGTCCTCCACGCGCCGACCTACGGGGTGCCGGTCAAGCTCGAGAAGGTCGACGCGATGCCGATCAGCGGGGTCCGTCGCTACTGACGCGTGGGCGCCGGGCAGGCGATCCCCGGGCGGTGTGGCAGTCTCGGACGTGATGACGAAGACCCTGCTGATCACCAACGACTATCCGCCGCGGCCCGGTGGTATCCAGTCGTACCTGGAGACCTATCTGGCGCACCTGGACCCGGAGGACGTGGCGGTCCTCGCCTCGACGTTCCGGGGCCGGGACTCGATCGAGTACGACGACTCCCGCCCCTATCTGGTCGAGCGGGTCCCGACGGAGATGCTGCTGCCCACACCGGATCTCGCGAAGCGTGCCCGGCGACTGGCCTCGGACTTCGGGGCGAGCACGGTGTGGTTCGGTGCGGCAGCACCGCTGGCCGCCATGGCACCCGTCCTGCGGGAGGGGCCCGTCACCCGCATCGTCGCCAGCACCCACGGTCACGAGGTGGGGTGGTCGATGCTGCCGGGTTCGCGCCAGGTGCTCAGGATGATCGGTGAGTCCACGGACGCCGTCACCTACGTGAGTGAGTACACGAGGCGACGCCTCGCGGCGGCGTTCGGCCCGCACGCGAGGCTCGTGCACCAGCCCGGGGGGGTCGACACGGACAGGTTCCGACCCGATCCCGTGCGGCGGCGGGCGATCCGCGAGCGCTACGGGGTGGCGGACCGTGAGGTGATCGTGTGTCTCTCCCGCCTCGTCCCGCGAAAGGGACAGGACGCGCTCATCCGCTCTCTGCCCGAGATCGCCCGCCGCGTCCCGGGAGCGGTCCTCGTCGTCGTCGGGGGTGGCCCGTACCGGCGGACGCTGGAGGGTCTGGCCCGCAGGCACGGGGTGACGGACCGGGTGATCTTCACCGGCCGGATCCCGGCGGACGAGATCGTCGATCACCACCGGATGGCGGACGTGTTCGCCATGCCCTGCCGCACGCGGGGTGGGGGACTCGACGTGGAGGGGCTGGGAATCGTGTATCTGGAGGCCTCGGCCTGCGGCGTCCCAGTCGTGGCCGGCCGGAGTGGTGGCGCCCCGGAGACGGTCCTGGACGGGACCACCGGGCTCGTGGTGGACGGGACCTCGACGGGCGAGATCGTCGACGCCGTGGCCGGTCTGCTCTCGGACCGGCCACGCGCGTCGTCGATGGGTGTCCGCGGACGCACCTGGGTTCTCGACTCCTGGCGCTGGGAAGACCTCGCCCGCAACATGCGGCGAGTGCTCTCCGGGGACTAGCTTCCCGATCGAGTCCCGATCCGGGCGTGGATCGAGTCTCGGACGTCAGGTGTAGAGATCCTCGATCTGTGCGGCGAACTTCTGGTGCACCACGTTCCGCTTGACCTTGAGCGACGCGGTGAGTTCACCGGTCTCCTCGGTGAACTGATCGGGGAGGACGTGGTACTTCTTGATGGCCTCCGAATGGGAGACGGTGCTGTTGGCCCGGGACAGCGCCTGGTCGAGATGCTCGATCATGTCCGCGTCCCGCAGCAGCTCGTACAGGGACCCGGTCTTGTGGTGGTGGGCCTTCCACCGGTCCAGTGCCTCGGGGTCGAGGGTGATCAGCACCGAGATGAACGGCTTCCCGTCGCCCACACACACGGCCTCGGCGACGAGCGGGTCCGCCCGGAGCGCGTCCTCGAGCTGGTTCGGAGCGACGTTCTTGCCGCCCGCGGTGACGATGATCTCCTTCTTGCGGCCGGTGATGGTCAGGTAGCCGTCCTCGTCCAGCGATCCGAGGTCCCCGGTCCGGAACCAGCCGTCGGAGAAGGCCTCGGCGGTCGCACGCTCATTGCGCCAGTAGCCGGAGGTCACCACCGGGCCGTTCACCTCGACCTCGCCGTCCGGGGCGATCCGGACCGCGCATCCGGGCAGTGGCTGGCCGACGGTCCCGATACGCATCTTGCCGGGGGTGTTGACCGCGATCGCCGCGCAGGTCTCCGTGAGTCCGTACCCCTCGAAGATGTTGACACCGATGCCGTCGAAGAAGTGGGTCAGGCGTTCGCCGAGCGGCGCGCCACCCGAGATGGCGATCTCGCAGCGTCCACCCAGTGCAGCGACGAGCTTGGCGTAGACGAGTCTGGCGAACAGCGCGTGGCGGAGCCTGAGCAGTGGCCCGACCCGCCCACCGCGGTTGGCCTTGGAGTAGGCGACGGCGGTGTCGGTGGCCTTGTCGAACATCCACGCCTTGAAGGCACCGCCGTCCTGGGCGGTGGCCTGGGCCTTGTTGAAGACCTTCTGGAACACGCGCGGGACGGCCAGGATGTAATGGGGCCGCATCTCGGAGAACGTGTCCACGAGATTCGTCAGGTCCGACGAGTGGGCGATCCGGACGCCGGCGTGGAACCCCGCGTAGGTGATGGCGCGGGCCAGCACGTGGGCCAGGGGAAGGAACATGACCGTGGTCGCGTCCTGCCGGAGGTACTGGTTGAACGGGGTCTCGAGGACAGCGAGGGTCTCGGACATGAAGTTCCGGTGGGTGAGCATGCACCCCTTGGGTCGTCCGGTGGTGCCGGAGGTGTAGATCAACGTCGCGGGGGCGTCCGCGCTCACCGCGGCGCGACGTTCGTCGAGCACCGCGTCGGCGACGTCGGTCGCCCCGGCGACGAGCAGGTCCAACGCGGGGCTCTCGCCCTCGATCACCAGGACGTCGGGGGACCCCTCCAGGTCGGCGATCCCCTCGCGGGTGGTCGCGGCGTGGGTCTGCTTCTCGACGATGATGAGCCGGGCGCCCGAGTCCTCCATGATCCAGCGGATCTGTTCCGCGGACGAACTGTCGTAGACGGGTACCGTGACCGCGCCCGCCGCCCAGATCGCGAAATCGATCACGTTCCACTCGTATCGCGTCGAACACAGGAGGGCGACCCTGTCCCCGGCCCCGATCCCGCGGGCGACCAGGCCCCGACCAACCAGGCGGACCGTGTCGGCGAACTCCCGGTTGGTGACGTCGGTCCACCGTCCGTCGACCGGGCGTTGGAAGGCCACGTTGTCCGGAGTCCGCTCCGCCCGGTCGTACGCCGCCTGGGCACAGGACCAGTCTTCGGGGACGGTGAAAGTGGCGGGGGCGGCGACGTATTCGCGCAAAGGGTCCTCCTGGTGGAGACGATCGATGGTCTAATCGCGGTGAGGACACACTATCCCCGGGGGTGGACGGCATCCACGCCACCCGTGCGCCCGGGCGTCAGCCGGAGGGCGCATCCCGGCGGGAGATATGTGAAGCTGGGGATATGAGTGAGGACAACGGCGCCCCCGAGGTGTGGCCGACCAGCGACTCCACGGTCATCGAGGCGACGGTCGAGGACGTGATGGCCGTCATCTCGGACTTCGACTCGTATCCGGAATGGTCCACGTCGATCCGGGTCGCCGAGGTTCTCTCGGTCGGCGCGGACGGTCGGTCAGACCGGGTCCGGTTCGCGCTGGAGGCCGGTGCGATCGTCGACGACTACGTCCTCGTCTACTCCTGGTCGGCGGACGACAGGGCCGTCGAGTGGCGCCTCGAGAGTTCGACGCTCCAGCGCGCGCAGAAGGGCTCCTACCGGCTCGAGCCGGTCGAGGGCGGCACCCGGGTCGACTACGAGTTGGAGATCGAGCTCGTGGTGCCGGTGATCGGTCGGCTCCGCGACCGGGCCGAGCGGCGGATCCTCTCCGAGGCTCTCCGTGAACTCAAGCGCCGGGCCGAGTCGAGGTGACCGGGTCGAGGGTCGTGATCGTTCTGGGGGGCGACCCGGCGGACAGGTCCGCGGCGATGGCGGATTTCCTGTTGGACGCCGGCGGAACCGCTCTCATTCTGACCGGGGATCCCGGTTCGGTCGATCCCCGACTGGACACGACCGACGAGGGGCCCGTGGAGGTCCGCGCAGACGACGCCACCGCGAGACTCGAGGCGTACACATCGGGGGCCGTGGACCCGGAGGACGAGGTGCTCGCGGCCCTCGCCACCGGTAGCGACGCCCCCCTCGCGGCAGTACTGGGATGGGAGTACGCCCGGCGTGCGGCTGCCGCGGGGGTGTGGGATGTGGTGATGGTCGACCTCGACGGTGATCTCGCGGCCGTCCGCAGGCTTTCCGCAGCGGGGGAGCTCGCCGGGTTCGTGGAGTCCCGGTGGCCCGCGCATGTCCGGTTCGCGTCCATGGCGGCCGGGGACCGTGCCGACGCCCGGACCCGCGAGGCGCACCGGTTGTCCCTCCTGGCCGGGGAGGTCTCGACGTTCCTCGCCGGGCCGGTCGAGGTGATCGTCGCCGGCGGTGCTCCGGACCGCACGGCGGCTCTGGCGACACTCGCCCGCGGTGCGGTCACCCCCGTCGTGTCCGCGGACGGCAACGGTGGCTACCGGGCGGAGTTGCCGGTGCCCGCCCCGCCGACGACTCCGCCCTCGGTCGAGAGCGGCGGTCTCCGGCTGGAGTTCAACGGCCTCCGGACAGTGCTGCGCCTTCCCGCGTTGCTGTCCCGGTGCACCCTCGTCGCGTCGCACCACGATCCGGTGGCGGGTGCCGTGGTCGCCGGATTCGTCCCGGATCCGGAGCTCTGGCCACCGAATCTCGTCCCGTCCGGATTCGCGGGCCGATCCGGGTAGTATCCGCTTTCGTCGACCTCCCCAACCATGAGAAAGACCGGTGACCCCAGGTGCTGTACTGGTTGTTCAAGTACGTGATCATCGGGCCTTTCCTGCGGATGACCAGTCGGACGGTCCTCACCGGCGAGGAGAACTTCCCGGCGACCGGGGCAGCGGTCCTGGTGGGGAATCACGAGTCCGTGGGCGACTGGTTGTTCACCCCGCTGCTCCTTCCCCGGCGGGTCACCTTCCTGGCGAAGAGCGACTACTTCACGGGCAGCGGGATACGCGGAGCCCTCAGCCGGTGGTTCTTCGCCGGGACCGGCCAGTACCCGATCGACCGGACCAACGCGGACGCCGCGCAGGCGGCCCTCGACGCGGGCATGGAGGTCCTGTCCTCGGGGCAGATCCTGTGCGTCTACCCGGAGGGCACCCGCACCCCGGACGGGCGGTTGTACCGGGGCAAGACGGGGCCGGCCCGGCTCGCGCTGCGCGCCGGGGTCCCGATCATCCCGGTGGGGGTGGTCGGTACGGGTGACTACATCCGCAAGGTCACCCGACCGCATCGCCGGACTCCGGTCCGCGTGATGATCGGGGAACCCCTCGACCTGACGCCGTGGGCCGGTCGGGAGGGGGACCGCGTGGCCGAGCGCGAGATCACCGACGAGTTCATGCGGCGTATCCAGGCGCTGACGGGTCAGGAGTATGTTCCGGACGTCTACGGTGCGGAGATGAAGAAGCGCTACGAGGCGGTCCGGAAGTCGGGACGAAACCTTCTCGACACTCCCGTCGAGGGGCAGCGCTGACGCCGGTGCGCTACTTCTACGACTGTGAGTTCATCGAGGACGGCACCACCATCGACCTGGTCTCGGTGGGGGTGGTAGCCGAGGACGGACGTGAGTTCTACGCGGTCTCCACGGAGTTCGACCCGGCGAAGGCCGGGCCATGGGTCAGACGCAACGTCCTGCCGAAACTCCCCAATCCCTCGTCGGCGGCGTGGAGGTCGCGCGCGGCGATCCGCGACGAGTTGTACGACTTCGTCACCGCGCCGGCCTCCGGCCCGGTGGAGCTGTGGGCATGGATCGGCGCGTACGACCACGTCGCCGTGTGCCAGCTCTGGGGTGACATGACCGAGCTCCCGGCGGCGATGCCGAGACTCACCCGGGATGTGCGCCAGCTGTGGGAGCTGGCCGGGCAACCGGAACTGCCCGTACACCCGGGCGGAGCCCATGACGCTCTCGGTGATGCGCGTCATGCGGCGATGAGGTTCCGGGCGATCGCCGCGACAGCACCCCACCTGGGCCTCTGAGGTCTGCGACGCTGCCGGTGGCGTATCCTCGCCGGGTGAGCAACTGGACAGTCGACGTCGACATCGCGCAGCTTCCCGACCTCCCCCCGCTCTCGGCGGACCTCGATCGACTGCTGGCGGACGCACTGTCGCGACCCGCGCTGCAGCAGCCGTCGTGGGATCCCGATCACGCTGCGGCGATGCGCAAGGTCCTCGAGAGTGTGCCCCCCATCTGTGTGGCCTCGGAGGTCGAGCACCTCTCGGACCGGTTGGCCGACGTCGCGCACGGCCGCGCCTTCCTCCTCCAGGGCGGGGACTGCGCGGAGACCTTCGAGGCCAACACCGAGCCGCACATCAAGGGCGTGATCCGCACGCTCCTCCAGATGTCCGTGGTCCTGACCTACGGCGCCTCCATGCCGGTGGTCAAGGTCGGGAGGATCGCCGGCCAGTACGCCAAGCCGCGCTCCGCCGATCGGGACGCCACCGGCCTGCTGTCCTACCGCGGGGACATGGTCAACGGGTTCGACGCCGACGAGACCACTCGTGAGCACGACCCGTCCCGACTGGTCCGGGCCTACGCCAACGCCGCCGCGGCCATGAACCTGGTCCGGTCGCTGACGGCGTCGGGGACGGCGGACCTGCACCGCGTTCACGAATGGAACATGGAGTTCGTCGCCGGTTCCCCTGCGGGCGCGCGATACGAGGCCCTCGCCGCGGAGGTCGATCGCGGCCTGCGGTTCATGGACGCCTGTGGGGTCGCCGACCACAACCTGCGGTCGGCGGACATCTTCTCCTCCCACGAGGCGCTGGTCCTGGACTATGAGCGCGCGATGCTACGCCTGGCCGACGACGGCACGGGACTCACGGGCGACGCGCAGCAGGGGCTGTACGACCTCTCGGCACACTTCCTGTGGATCGGGGAGCGCACCCGCGGGATCGACGACGCCCACGTGGCCTTCGCCTCGCTCATCGAGAACCCGATCGGACTGAAGATCGGCCCCTCCACGACCCCGGAACTCGCGGTGGAGTACGTGGAGAAACTCGATCCGCGCAACCGACCCGGGCGTCTGACCCTGGTCTCCCGTATGGGCAACGACAAGGTCAGGGACGCCCTCCCACCGATCGTTCAGGCCGTCGAGGCGTCGGGCCACAAGGTCATCTGGCAGTGCGACCCGATGCACGGCAACACCCATTCCACGTCGAACGGCTACAAGACCCGGCATTTCGACCGGATCATCGACGAGGTCCAGGGCTTCTTCGAGGTCCACCACGCGCTCGGTTCGCACCCGGGCGGGATCCACATCGAGCTCACGGGCGAGGACGTGACCGAGTGTCTGGGAGGCGCCCAGGACATCTCGGATCTCGACCTCGCCGGACGGTACGAGACCGCCTGCGACCCGAGACTCAACACCCAGCAGTCTCTCGAACTGGCCTACCTGGTCGCGGAGATGCTCCGCCACTGAGCCGCGTCCGGACCGGGTCCCTGACGGGGCCCGGGGGGCCTCGGGTCCGGAGGACTCAGCCCAGTGCGTCGATCTCGACCTCGCTGCCCCGGGCCACGACCCGCCCGGGCAGCGGGTTCTGGCCGTAGACGATCCCGCCCGGCGACCCCGAGTCGAGGACGGGCTCGAGCCCGGCGTCGCGGAGGGTCTGCCGGGCGTCGGAGGCCCGGGCCCCCAGGACGACGGGGACGGTCACCGCGTCGGACGGGACGATCCGCAGCACGGCGTTGGCGGGATCCAGCCTCCGGCCGGCGGGGGGGTCGGTGCTGACCACCCGACCGTCGGCAATGCGGCGGTCGGTGACGGGCGGCTGGCGGACGATCGTGAAACCGGCCCTGGTGAGTACGTCGGTGGCCTCGTCCACCGGTACGTCCCTGATGTCGGGGACGGTGAGGGCGTTGGAGACCAGCAGCGTCACGCCGTCCCCACGGGCCACGTCCGATCCGACGTCGGGGTCTGTGCCCACGGCGAGCCCGCCGTCGACCTCGTCGTCGTAGACCCGGCGGACCTCCGACACGGTGAGCCCGGATCCCTCCAGCGCGGCCCGGGCCTGGTCCTCCTCGAGGCCCGCGACATCGGGGACGCTCACCGGAGCCGGTCCCGAACTGGTCACCATCGACACCCTGGTCCCCACGTCGACGGTGGTCCCGGACCGTGGCTCCAGAGCCACCACCTGCCCGACCGGGACCGAGTCGGAGTGCTCGGTCCCGCCGCGGACCGGTTCGAGCGAGTTCTCCCGCAGCAGGGCCGAGACGGTGTCGACGTCGCGTCCGGCGCCCACCTCGGGCACGACCGGCCGTCCCACGGAGACCAGGACCGCCACCGGGTCACCGCGGGGGACGCGGGCCCCCGCCTCGGGGTCGGTTCCGACCAGTCCCGCCCGGGGCACGTCGTTGCTGAACGCGTCACGGGTGGTGGCC